>JASIKV010000296.1 GCA_030049455.1 Terriglobia bacterium | reverse complement strand
CTGGGCCTAAACACTGGCTTGCGGCTTTGGGAAGTCCGCAAAATGCGGTGGATGGACATCGATCTGGAAAATCGCGTCCTTGTGGTGGGTCAGACGAAAACCGAAGCGAGAAGCGGGCGGCCAGTGCCGTTGGCACACCCCGCCTGGACCGCTCTGGGCATGTGGTCTTCACGTTTCCCGAACCGCAAGACTTAAGGCTTTGTCTTTCCTGCTTGCGAGAACCCGAACATACAACCCTCACAGCCAATCGCCATTGGCGAACCGCTTGGCGCAACGCGACATCCGCAATCGAGTGTCCAAAGTGTGGCAGGTTTCAGCCTCCATCCGACTCCTGCCGGAATTCAGACTGCATGGCGGAGACCCATGGTATGATTAATGACTTGCTAGGACTCAGGTTTCATGATTTGAGGCACTCGGCAGCTGCCAAAATGCTCGAAAATGGAGTCCCCATCGCGATAGTTGCCCAGGTGCTTGGGTGGTCAGCCTCTACGGCGATGCGTATGGCGAAGAGGTACGGGCATATCCGGCCCGAAGCTCAAAGGCAAGCTCTGGAATCAATCGCGACGGCCTTGCCTGGAAGCATCCCCGGCAAAAAGGAAGCCTATTTTCGGGGAGATGTACACCAAATTGGAAACCTACCATCGAGTGTTAATTAGCTAAGTCCTTGCAGGCCCGTAGCTCAGCCCGGTTAGAGCGCTACCTTGACACGGTAGAGGTCAACGGTTCGAGTCCGTTCGGGCCTACCATCAACTTCACGCAAATATCCAGAACGGTTGTTGTCCGCGGGAACTCACTGAAAATTCGGGCCACGGCCGTTTCGCTGCGACAGCAGGTAGGATTTAATGAACGGGTCCAGTCCCCCATCCAGCACCCGGTCCGCATCGCCCACCTCCAATTTGGTTCGATGATCTTTCACCAAACGATATGGGTGAAGGACGTAGGAGCGAATCTGGCTCCCAAAGTCGATGTCGGCCTTGGCCGCCTCAAGCTTGTCCGATGCCTGGCGGCGCTTTGCCAATTCCAATTCGTAGAGCCGCGAACGCAGGAACTTCATTGCCATTTCGCGATTTCGGTGCTGCGAGCGTTCGTTTTGGCATTGCGCCACCGTGCCCGTGGGGATGTGCGTGATGCGCACGGCCGAATCAGTAGTGTTCACGTGCTGGCCGCCCTTACCGGATGACCGGTAAGTGTCCACGCGAATTTCATCGGGCTTGATCTCGATGGTGATGGAATCGTCGATTTCCGGGCTGACGAAGACCGAAGCGAAGGAAGTGTGCCGGCGCTGATTGGCGTCAAAGGGAGAAATTCTCACCAGCCGGTGTACGCCGCTTTCACCGTGCAATAAACCGTAGGCGTAATCTCCCACCACGGAGAATGTGGCGGACTTCAACCCCGCTTCGTCACCGGGTTGGTAATCGTTCAGCGTGAACCGGAAGCCGCGCGCATCCGCCCAGCGCTGGTACATGCGCAGGAGCATGTCACCCCAATCCTGCGATTCCGTTCCGCCCGCGCCGGGGTGAATAGTCACGATGGCATTGCGGTGGTCGTTGTCGCCACTCAGGAGCGTCTCGGTTTCCAGGCGGTCGACCTCGTGGCCCAGCTTGTCCAATTCGCCGCGCAGCTCCGACGTAATATTTTCGCCCTCACGCGCGAGCTCGAAGTAGGTCTCGACATCCGCCAAGCGGCGGCCGAGCTTTTCGTCGGTTTCCAAGGTTTCGGTAAGCCGCTTGCGGGTAGTCAGGACTTTTTGCGAGGCTTCCGGGTCCTGCCAGAATTCGGGTTGGGCAATCTTCTGTTCGAGGGTTTCCAGTTCTTTGCGGCGTGCAGGAGCGTCAAAGAAAACTCCGAAGGTCGGCGGAGCGTCTCTTAATGTCGTCAAATTCGCGTTGTAACTCTTCGATCACAGGATCTCCTTTAATGAAGCTCTCAGTTTTCAGTGCTGAGTTTTCAGTTCCTGCTTCCAGGCTTCGGCCAGGGAATCAGCATTGCTGCGGCCGCCAGGGCGCAAAGCCAGGCGAAAACATCGCCGTGCACAGAGTAAAACGTTTGCCGCTCCTCAAAGTCGAAGTGCGCCACCATCACTCGCCGCTGATATCGCGGGATCTGCTCCAGGATGCGGCCGTAAGGGTCGATGACCGCCGTGAGCCCGTCATTCGTAGCCCGAAGCAAATACCGATGATTCTCGATCGCACGCAGCCGGGCCATTTCCAGGTGCTGATAGGCGGCCGCAGAAGTACCATACCATGCATCGTTCGAAATATTTACCAGCACGCCCGCACCGCGCGCCACCAGTCGCCGCGCGAGCTGTGGAATAATCGCCTCGTAGCAGATGAATACGCCAATGCCTCCGGCGGGTGAATCGGCCACGGAATAAGTCGAGCCCGGAGCGAAATTCCCAACCTCGGAAGTTATTTTGTGTACCAGGCCGGGCAGCGCCCACCACGGCACATATTCGCCGAAGGGCACCAGATGAATTTTATCATAGCGCGCGACTTCGCGGCCGTCGGGGCTCAGGGTAATTGCGGTGTTGGTGATGGAGTTCCCTTGCGCGTCCAATGGAACCACCGTGTTTGTAATCACAATGGCATGCGTCTGGCGCGCCATGTTCTCCATGGCGTCGCGAAATACCGGGTCGCGAGTGAAGAAAAATGGAGCCGGATTTTCCGCCCAGATCAGGAGAGGAGGATGACCCGTTTCAATTTCAGCAGTTGTTGAAGGGACTCTGGTCCTGACTTCCTGCACGGTTGAGACGCTGAGCTGAACCAGTTTCGCGAGATTCGACGGGTCGCGCCACGGAACCCATGCTTCCAGCGCAGAGTCCTCAAGTGGGACATTCGGTTGGAGCAGGAAAGCTAATTCCTTTCCCATTTCCTCGGGCGGGGGTGTGAACCTCCACTGGACCAGGAGCAGGGCGATGATCCACGCGGCGAGTAGCAGTCCCGCCCGTACCCGCCTCTTCGCCAGCAGAACCCATGCGAGCAGAGCACTGGTTGCCACTGCCAGAAACGAAAGGCCATAAACGGCAGTAACGGAGGCGATCTGGCGCAACCCGGAAGCCTGCACGGCATACCCGAGCAGGTCCCAGGGAAACCCTGTAATTAGATAGGTTCGAGCCAGTTCCATGGCCACCCACAGCAATGGACTTGCGGCCAGCGCCCGCATCAGCGAGCGTCGGGCAACCCACCCGACCGCCAGGCCAAACGCGCCAAAGAAAACTGAATCAACGACGATAAAAAGGATGAAAACTAACACTGCCAGTGCCGGAACCAGGTGGCCATAGGATTCCATGACCGTGGTGAACCAATAACAACTACCGGCAAAAAACGCTGCGCCGCACACGTAGCCCAGCAAAAACGCGCGCCTCAACCGCTTTTCATTCACCAGGACCGCCACCAGTGGAAAGCAGGCGATCCAGACCAGCCCACGCAAATGCATTTTGGGAAAGCAGGCTGCCAGAAGAATTCCGCTCAAAGCAGCGGCAGCCCAGGGGAGAAGGAACCGAAATCCGGAATTTAAAGCCTTAGTTTCAGTTCGGTCAGCTTGCGTCGAATCTCGGGCTTCAAATTTCAATTTTTGCTTTGGGGGAACCAAGCTCTCAGTCATGGCAAGCGTCGAGTCAGTGCCGGATAAAGGGATTCTTAAACCCTTCCTTCACGAGTTGGTCACGCGCTTTATCAGCCTCCGCGCGGGTTCGGAAGGGACCCACCAGCACGCGGAAGAACTTATCGTCGGTGCCGGCGTACTCCGGGGTTGCCAGGAAGACAGGATAGCTTTTTTGCTTCAAAATATCTACGATGTGCTCCGCATCCTGCTGCGATCGCGACGCCACCACTTGCAGGGTTATCCCTTCCCCCACCTCGCCAAGGGGAGTGGCGGACGTTGGCGGAGGGTTCGAAGCAGTTTGAGAAGGGGCGGTTTGGGGCGCAACAGACCTGTCCTTTGCAGCGGAGGCGCCTGCTTGCGCACCAGTTTCCTTTGGAGAATCCGCCATTGTATCAGGCGGGGGATTGACAGGTTTCTGGCTTGAACTCGCCGGCTGATGCTGAGATTGCACACTCTCTGCTGGTGGGTTGATATTGGGCGGAACAACCGGCGGGGCCGTTACGACCTCCGTCGTGGGGGTTGAACGCGAACTGCGCTCATTATTTCCCACCAGAAATCCCAGCGAAAAGAAGACACCACAGGTCGCCACGCAGACGAAAAAAATGAGAATCAAGTAGCGAGCCGAATGGCTTCTTTCCTCGTGCTCTTTCATTTCCATTTTCCCTCGATTCTCCCCCGTCCGCGTCGAGTCGAAAGCCTTTCCGGCGCGGCACCACTATTTTTTCACTTCGTCTGTGGACGAGGGAATGAGTTTCCCCATCAGCAAGCTGAGTAACTCAATGGGAACGGGAAAGACCACGGTCGTATTCTTTTCCGTGCCGATTTCGACCAGCGTCTGGAGATAGCGCA
>JASIKV010000295.1 GCA_030049455.1 Terriglobia bacterium | reverse complement strand
GCCATGAACAAGCGCTTCACCGGCATCAGCCCCGCATCCCTCGATCTGCTGATGAAATACTCCTGGCCCGGCAACGTGCGCGAGCTGGAAAACGCCATCGAGCGCGCCATGGTGATCGGGCATGAGCCGGAAATTCAGCCCGCGGACTTCCCGCTACAGCTTTCCACGCCGCGAGCGCCGGAAACCGGCATGGCGCTTGAGGACATCGAGCGCGCCCACATTCAGCGCGTGCTGGAAGCAAGCGCCTGGAACCAGACTCGCGCGGCCAGAATCCTGGGCATCGACCGCGTCACGCTCTACAACAAGATCAAAAAATACGGATTCCGCAAGGCGGAACGAGCCGCGCAATGAGCCTCATCTCGCTGCTTCCGGTTGGGGAAATCGACCGGGCGCTGCTGGTTCCGCTTGCCGAAGGCCTGGCGCAGCGTCTGCGAGCCGCCTGCAGTATTGAGTCGGCGGCGTTCAGCGCGGATTTCGCTTTTAATGCGGCGCGTCGCCAATACCATTCCACAGAAATCCTGAAGAAGCTTCTGGAGGGCCGCGCCACCGATGACGGCCGGGTCCTGGCGGTGACGGAGCTGGATCTTTATATTCCCGTCCTCACCTTTGTGTTCGGCGAAGCGCACCTCGGGAATGGCCGGGCGATCGTTTCCACGCATCGGCTGCACCAGGAGTTCTACGGTTTGCCGGCCCACCCCGCGCTGCTGGCCGAAAGGCTTTTGAAGGAATCGCTCCACGAACTGGGCCACACCTACGGGCTGCGCCACTGCGCGGACTATCGCTGCGTGATGAGCTCCTCAAATGCCGTCGAGCGCGTGGACCTGAAGGAAGCAGAGTTTTGCCCGAACTGCCGAATGGTCGTGGATCCCCATAGAAGCTAAGGAGAGGAAGAGGATCAGGAACGCAAACTCCTGCTTTTCCACGTTGAATACAGCAACAAAAGCAAAGATCGCGAGTACGCCTTGAAGTAGACTCCCGGTATGGGACCCCCCAGTTCAAGGCGAAGGTTTATCTGCCTCAATCAATTATTGGGAGGCTTCAGCGCCGGACGTAGGCTTCCAGCGCAGCACGGGTTTGCGCGCGGCGGCCACTTCGTCCAGGCGTGTCACTCGCGTAGTGTAGGGCGCGTGCTGGACGAACTGCGGGTCGCGCTCGGCCTCTTCGGCAATGGCTTCAAGCGCGTCGATGAAGGCGTCAAGCTCCTCTTTGCTGGCGCTCTCGGTCGGCTCAATCATCAGCGCGCCGGGCACGATGAGCGGGAACGAAGTGGTGTAAGGGTGAAACCCGTAGTCGATCAGGCGCTTGGCGATGTCTCCGGTGCGCACGCCCTTGGCGGCCTGGCGGCGGTCGGACAGCACGCACTCGTGCATGCACGGCCGGTCGTACGGAAGGTCGTAAACACCGCGCAGGCGGCTGCGGATGTAATTGGCGTTCAGAACCGCGTCCTCGGTCGTCTGGCGCAGCCCTTCGGGCCCATTCGCCAGCATGTAAGCAAGCGCGCGCACGGCCATGCCGAAATTCCCGGTGAAGGCGCGCACGCGGCCGATGCTGCGGGGCAGGTCATGATTCAGCCGGAATTTCCCTTCGCGCGTTTTTTCCACGACCGGAACTGGCAGGAACGGCTCAAGAATCTTCTTCACGGCCACGGGACCTGAACCGGGGCCTCCACCACCGTGAGGCGTGGAAAAGGTTTTGTGCAGATTCAGGTGCATCACGTCCACGCCAAAGTCGCCCGGGCGCGCCACCCCCACGAGGGCGTTCATGTTGGCGCCGTCCATGTAAACCAGCCCGCCCTTTGAATGAACGATCTCGGTGATCTTTCCGATATCCGTCTCAAAAATTCCCAGAGTGTTGGGATTGGTGAGCATCAGGCCGGCAACCTGCGCGTCCATGGCGCGGTCAAGGTCGGCCAGATCGACGCAGCCCTGCGCGTTGGACTTGAGCGCGCGCACATCGTAGCCCGAAATCGCCACGCTGGCGGGATTGGTGCCATGCGCCGAATCGGGAATCAGGACGAACTTGCGCGCATCGCCGCGCTCAGCCAGCAGCGCACGCATCATCAGGATGCCGGTCAGCTCACCCTGTGCGCCCGCTGCGGGCTGGAGGGAGATGGCGTCCATGCCGGTGATTTCGCGCAGGCAGCTTGCGGTTTCGTAGAGAATTCGCAGGCAGCCTTGCGCCAAATCCTGCGGCGTGTAGGGATGCTCGGTGGCGATGCCGTTGAGCCGCGCCACTACTTCGTTGATGCGCGCGTTGTACTTCATCGTGCAGGAACCGAGTGGATAGACGCCCGTATCCACGCCGTAATTCCACGTCGAAAGGCGGGTGAAGTGGCGAATCACTTCCAGCTCGGAAACTTCCGGGAAGCCCTCGATCTCGCTTCGCGCCAAGTCGCCGCCCAGCGCTTCGGCAGGGGAAACGGCAGGCACGTCCAGCGGAGCAAGCTCCGCGCCGGCTTTGCCGGGCGAGCTGCGCTCAAAAATCAGCCCCTCGTTCCGCGTCATGTGCGGGCGGGCTTCGCGAATTCGGTTGTTTGCGGTCATTGGGTCAATAATCCCATTAAAGCTCCGGCGGCCAGCGATAAGAAAACGACCCCTCACCCGGCCTCGTCCCTCGGCCACTCTCCCCCCTTGCAGAGGGAAAAACCACTTCTTCGTTCTCGATGCGCGCCCCGTGAATATCCTTGCCCTCTCCCCTGGGGAGAGGGTGGCGAGCAACCGGCGCTTTCATCAGCCGGGGGGAGACGGGTGAGGGGTCTTTCACCCCTTTACCTGCAAGATATCAAGATAGCAGAAAGTCCCACCGAGGACCGCTACGACCCGCTCTTACTGAGAACTGACGACTGATAACCGTTGACTTCCGCACTCCTGCAAACTTTCACCAGGCGATCAATCGCCTCACGGCTTACCAATTCCGTGCAGCACATCAGCACGTGACTCGCGAGCTCGGGAAAATGCTCTTCGAGAAGCAGGCCGCCGATGATTTTTTCGGCCTTCAGCTCATCAAGCAGACTTTGCGCATCGCCCGGAACTTTAACCACAAACTCATTGAAGAAGGGCGCGGCGAAGGGAGTTGAGACTCCGGGAATTTCGCGCAACTGCCCGGCGGCGTAGTGCGCCTTGGCAAGATTCTGCTCGGCGAGCTGCCGCAGC
>JASIKV010000294.1 GCA_030049455.1 Terriglobia bacterium | reverse complement strand
GCGAATTTACGGCCAGGCCTATTCGCGGAATCCCCATTTCTACAAGCTGGTGCGGACCCTCGATTCCTACAAGAAAGTACTGGATGATAAGACCACGATCATTTTGAATTCAGATTCCGCGCTGCTGAAGGTCCTTACGCAGGGCGACTCAGGCGTGAAATGAGCTCACTGCTTTTAGAAGCCCCGGAAAAAGCGGTTGATGTCCCGCCCACCCGGCCCGCGCGCCGTTGGGCTTTGGGGATCTTCGCGCTGTACCTGTTTTGGGGTATCTACCTGGTTGCCCCGGATCAGCAAGCCGTAGTGACCACGTGGGGGGCGGTAACCTCGCCGCGCGTTCTCCCGGGACTGCACTACGCGCTGCCCTGGCCGATTCAGCAGGTGTACAAGCTTAAAGTCAACCAGCTTCGCCGGACAGTGATTGGAGGCGACATTGCAGACATTCCGCTCGGCCGTTTGCAGCCTGCGGTCTCGGAATTCCTGAGCGGCGACCAGAACCTGTTCAATGTTCGCGTCGTCGCCCAGTATTCGGTCAGCGAACCTCGCGATTACCTCTTCCAGTCGGTGGATGTGGACAAGGTCGTGGGCGCGGCGGTGGAATCGGAGTTGGCGCGCCGCCTTGCGCACACCCCCGTTGACAACATCATGACCACCGACAAGGTGGCAATTCAAAACGATGTTCTGCAAGCCGCCCAGGAGTGCCTGCAGGGGTACCACGTGGGCGTATCACTTGCCAGCATCAACATTGAGAACGTTGCCCCGCCGCCTGACGCCGCGGATGCGTTCCGCGACGTGGCGGGAGCGCGCGCGGATGCGATTCGGATTGTCAACGAAGCACAGGGTTATGCCAACGACCTTCTGCCGCGCGCGCATGGCGAAGCGGAGCAGATGTCGCAGGCGGCGCAGGCTTACAAGGGCGGGAAGATCAATCGCGCCCTGGGCGATGCGGCAAGATTTGAAGCTGTGGCGGCGGAGTACGCAAAGGCTCCGGAAGTAACGGGTACGCGCGTTTACCTGGAAGCCATGGAGCAAATCCTCCCGAAGCTGCGCAAACTCATTGTGGACTCCAGCGGGAACCTCGACCTGTCGATCATCGGGAAAGAAGATGGTTCGGATTCGCCCCCCAAATGATCCGCCGAATTGACCTGAAAACCGCACTCACCTGCGGCGCGCTCCTGACGGTGTTTGCCCTCGCGGTGCTGCGCTCGAATCATTGGCAGCTTCCGAATCCTCCGAGTGGATGGAGGGCCCTCACCGTGCGGCGCGCTCCTCCCAACCCCGAGGATGGAATATACGCGATGTTTGACGCTGCTCGCGCCGGCGATGCGAAGGCGTATCTCGATTGCTTCAGCGGCCCGCTTCGCGATCAACTGGCAGCCACGGCGCGAGACGATGCCGCCGCCGGGTTCAAGTCGTATCTCCTCAGCCAGAATGCCGGAGTGCAGGGCATGGCGGTCACCGTAACCGATCGTCCCAGCCCGGACGAAGCCCGCGCCCGGCTGGAATATGTTTACAGCGACCACAACGAAGTGCAAAACATCCGCCTGAAACTGGAGGGCGGGCGCTGGAAAATCGTCAACATGGACGCGACGCAGCCCGTTCAGCCTGTGGTGCCCTATGGCACGAAGGCGACTGACTGATTTGCAAATTAAGGCTCCACGTGCAAGGTGCCCACCATGCCGGAAGGAATATCTCGAAATCCCAGGCTGAACCCGTTCGTGCCGGGCGGCGTCTTGATGCGCGCCCCCAGGCTTAACCCCTTGCTTTGAATCTCGCGGTACATCTCCTCGGAAAAATTGAGAGGAATCGTCGTGAGTTGTTCGGTTTTTCCCACCACGACCAGAAATTGCAGTTCGCCGGTCCACTTACCGTCCTTGGGGCTCAACGTGATGCCGCTCGGGTCGATCACCACGGATGCCTTGTATCCCCCATCGACGGGTTCCAAGTGGACAGTTAGTCCGATCCCCGCCAGGTCAATGGGGTTAGCGATGGCATCGGCAAGCGGAGGAGTAAGGGCTGCCTCCGGGGCGGCCACATAACCGGGACGGTATCGCAGCTTGGCGTCGGATCGGTCCACTTTGACCACCAGGCGATGATATGACCCGTCAAGGGGGGCATCGGACGGATAGAATGCCAGCGAGTAACCGGTCCGCGCGTCACTGGCCGCATCGCGAATGGCTGAACTCAGGTCATTGATGTGGTGGAACGCCAGGCCGCCGGTTTCCTCTGCCAAACTCTCGAGGGTTTCATAATTGTAATCAGGCGGGGACGTTCCTCTCGTGGGGCGGCCCGCTCTCCCCGTGGAATTGCGGCTGGCATCATAAGGGGCGGCTGTGGTAATTCCTCGGGCATCCACCGGGTAGACCGCCACATCGGCCTCATTCAGGGCGCGAATGGCGCGCGCTACTTGATCTTCAAAACCCATGCCCATGAAGGGCAACGATTGCCCTGAGGAACTTGAGCCGGAAGAATTTGATTGGGCGCTTGATCCGCCGCCTGAGCCGCCGGGGGCGACGACGCTCTGGCCTCCACCGCCTGAGCCTTTCCCGCCCGATCCGCCGCCCGGCCGCGTGGTGCCGGTGTTGCTGCGAGGAATATCACTCTTGCCGTTTCGCAAGCCCAATTCGATCGGAAATCCCCCTGAAATCCAGATCAGCGTTTTGGGGCCGGGAATGCCTTGCAGATGCCCAGCGATCGTTTGGAGCGCTTCAGCCGTGCGGAAGCCGCGCTCGACCTTCGTGTAATCAACATAGGCATGCGTGGAATTCCGCATGAACGATTCCCACTGGGAGGTGTTTGCCACTCCGCCCGTAAGCGAATTGGCCGAAGGCGGGGGAGCGGTGGCTGCCGCAACTTCCGGATTCACGCGATTGGTGTGGCGGTCGATCTCCTGGAGGAGTGATGCCATGTCCTGTGAAAAATCGTGGAGCAATACGAGTGAATCACCAAGGACAAAGACTGAAACGCGGCTCTCCGGCGGCAATTCCCGCAGGTAGCGCAGGAAATCGGACTTGGCAAGCTCCTGGTCTGTCAGTGATGTGTTTAACTCGTCAAACAGATAAACCGTGACAGCAGGAGCGTTGGCGGGCGGCCGGTTGGTGAAGCTGAGTGGACCGGATGCGCCGGAGAATGTCGATTCGCCGCTTCCTGAACCCTCGCGGGTAAAGAGCGCGACCTTCTGCTCGCGTCCGTTATCCAGAAGGGTGAAGTCGCCGCGCTGCAGGTTGTCCACTGGCTTTCCATGCTTGTCCTTCACGATCACGTTCACCAATACCACATGGGTCTGCGTCTGAATCACACCGGGGGCGGTTGGGGCTTGCGATTCCGCCCTCGAAATTCGGATCAGAAGTGCGGGTATAAGCAGGCAAATCAGGCAATATACAATGATGCGGAGAGAGTAATGCTTTCTTAACTTGGCTGAGTAGGTGCGGAAAATATGCATGCGGACTTCCGTATCAAGTGTGCGGATTCAATCCTTCGAGGTCTTGCCAAAAACCTCGACAGTCCTACAGGATATCGCCCTTCCACTCACGTCGAGGGCAGGATTTTAGCACGATATTCTGCTTCCCTTATTCCGGCAGGACCAGCCCATCGCCAAGCACGTTAGACGGCAGAGATTTCTTCCATGAGCGTGCGAGCGTCGGGCGGGCGGTTGTTCGGGTCTTTTTGAAGCATTCGCATCACAAGGCTGGCAACACTCGGCGGAATGCCCAGTTCCGGGCGTACCTGGTCGACTGGAAAAGGAGTCTCCTGCACCTGCCGGAGAGCAATCTCAATTCCATTGCCTTCAAAGGGCCGATTGCCCGTGAGCATTTCGTAGAACACAATTCCCAGCGAGTAAATATCGGACGTTGGTTGATAAGGCTGGCCGGAAATCTTTTCCGGGGGCATGTATTGCAGCGGGGCGAGCATTCCCGAAGGAAGGTCGGAATCGGAAAGCTCCGGCAAGGCATCCTTTACGCGGTCCATGCTGAAGTCCAGAAGCTTGGTTTGTTCGGACTTCGCCGCGCCCGTCAACATGATGTGCTCAGGTTTGATTTCGCCATGCATCATCCCCAACTGCTGTCCGGCATCGAGCGCAAAGGCAATTTCCCAAACGATACGGCAAGCGCGCTCCACACCAATCGAGGTTTCCCGATCGATAATCTGCCGTAGATTCAGTCCGCGCACATATTCATTCGCCAGAAAAAGCACTCCATCTTCCGCCTGGCCCAGGTCGTTGGTTATGGCCACGTGCGGGTGCTGGAATCGTTGCATTCGCTGAAAATACTCGGAAAGCTGATTGATCAGCTCGGCGGTGGGAATATTCCAGGGTGTAACCAGCTTGAGGGC
>JASIKV010000293.1 GCA_030049455.1 Terriglobia bacterium | reverse complement strand
AGGCGCGAAGCATCGCAAAGCAAACAAAACATTTCTGTGTTAACTGACTTTGCGTCTTTGCGCCTCTGCGTGAAACTGTTTATTTTTTCACAGCTTCGGGTGCTCGTGCCACAGCGGGCCAAACGGTTCCAATACGGCAAGGCACGCCGAGATGGCGTGCTGTCTACTGTTCCCTGATTTTCTGAAAGCCCAAATCCCGCCACTGCTTCAATCTTTGGTTTGCTTCATCGATCAGGCTTAAGACCTTCAACGCCTCGTTTGATTCCATCACCTCACGGCCCCAAACGGGCTCGAGCAAATCCCGCGAAGGCAGGTCTCTATTCGCAATCGAGGATGCTTCGAGCACCGCCAGGGCCGCCGCCGTGCCCAGGGCAAGCCGCCGGGGCGTCAGATTCTGCTGCAAGGCCAGGCGCATGGTTCCTACCAGGCGATCGTCCCAGCCCAACTTTCGCTGAGGGTCGCGGCCCACTCGGTAGACGCTGTCGTGCAAATGCGGATTGGTCATGCGCTCCATCAAATCGTCGGCATACTCCGCGAAACCCTCGGGCGTGAACAGGCGGTCCTTGCCCGCGTGCCTGCGAACCAGCGCCGCTCCCGATTCCTCCACGAACGCGGCGCGGACGAATTCGAACAGGTCGGGAAAACTGCGCAATTCGTCAAGAGCCTTGAGGCCGCGCAGCTCGCCAAGGTAAGCCGCCAGCGCGTGCACGGCGTTGTGGCCGTAGAGCTTGGCCTCTTCAAAGGGCAGCAGGTCGGGCTTCTCGACGAAAACGCGAATAGCGCGCTCAAAAGGCGCATCAACCACGGGAAAGTTTATCTGCGAAATCAGAATGCGATTAAAGGACTCCACCAGGAAGGCGTGCCATCCCAGGCGCGTGATGGGTTCCAGCCGGCGGGCCTGAACTTCACCCGCGCCGACGATGACTCCGCTCATCTTGCCGATGACGGTGTTGAGAAAACGGACGTACTTCTTTGCCGCCTCGCGCTCGGCGGCGGGGATTTCGTAGAAGACCGCTTCCTCCAGAATCTCCGCAGCATGATTATGGTTCTCCGCAGCGTAAACCACCGCGCGCGGCCCACCCGCCACGGCTTTTCTGCGCAGCCCCTCGGCCAGAATGCGATGAATGCTGCCCGGCCCTGAACCAATGTAGTAATTCACGCTGGGTACGGCGGTGGAAATTTCCTGTGCCTCAGCGACCGCGGCCACCAGGCGCGAGGCGTCCGCGGCCACAGCGGGGTTTTCAATCTCCACCGGCCCGACCCGCGCGCGCTCCACGCGATCGGCGTGGGCGATGTTGAGCGAATACTCGTTGTAGTTGCGCCGCAGCCGCTCGACCGAATCCGGCACAACCTCCGCCACCACCAGGCGCGCGAATCCTCCAGAGTGGTAGGCCTCATAAAGAAACAACCCTGCCTGGATGGCGCCAAAGCCGAATCCGACGAAGGTGCGATGGCCGGTGAGTGCCACAAATTAGCCCTCATTTGAAAGGTGGGTGGCGCTTAATGCCTGACAGCCGCCCCTAACCACTATCCTCCAAATATCCCTGCTCATCCTGCGCGCTCCAGGATTTTACGACGCGAATTTCGCTCGTGCGCCGGTGGGGATAGACCACGGCTTTTCCATCGATATTCTGAGCCTTGATCCTGGCGAGAAATTCCGGCACGTGTTCCAGGTCGCCGATTTGAGCAATATGGCCGCCGGCATCGATTTCCTTTGACGCCATCAATTCCAGCGTGCGGGCAACGTCCCACGGCGAGCCGCCGCTTGAGCCCGTGATGTTGATCTCCTTGTAGTGGACAAGCCCGGTGTCAAAATCCACTAAATCCTCGTCCTTTTTGAGCCCGCCGAACAGGTTCAGAACACCACCGCGCCCGAGCAGAATCTGAGCATCGGCAATCGCCTTGCGCGAGCCGACGGCGACAATGACGTCGTCGGCCCCCGCGAGGCCGGTCATCTCGTTCACGACAAACGGCAGGCTTCTTTCCAGGGGATTGAGCGTGCGGAGCAGGATGCCGTCGGCAACAGCGCGCGGACCGAAGAGGGAACGCACCAGTTCCAGGCGCGATTCCACCAGGTCCGCCACGACGATGGCACGCGGGTGATAGCTCATGGCCAGCGCCACGTGCATCCGCCCCATGGCCCCCGCGCCCAGAATTACCGTGACGCCGCCGGGCTTCAGGCCCTTGGCAACGCCACGGGGATGGTTGGGGTCGCTTTGGGTCAGGTGAATGTGATGGTCCTGCCCGGAAATGACGCAGGAGAACGGTTCGCTCAGTGCCGCATGTGCGTAAGGGAGATTGGAATCGGGAAGCGGCAGCAGGCAGCCTGCCGCAAGAATCTCCTCGCAGATTAAAATGTATTCGGCCAGATGCCCGTCCAGTGTGTAGCCCACCGCAACTTTGCTGACGCCTTTTGCCTCGTCCTTGTAACGCTCGCGGTGGTTGATGGGCGCGAGGTCCACGGCCGGCTGGATGACGTAACGCTCACCGGGGTGAAAGCGCGATTGCAGTTCGGCGCCCACCTCCACCAGCGTTACGGAGCCTTCGTCGCCGAGAATCAGGGGGAATCGCGAGACGTCCCAGCCCGAAAGCAGCGAGTGCGCTGAGCCCTGCTCGATCAATTTGATGAGCGAGGTGCAGATGCCTGCCGCGTCTACCCGAGCCAGCATTTGCCCCGGCCC
>JASIKV010000030.1 GCA_030049455.1 Terriglobia bacterium | reverse complement strand
AACGTCTGGCGGCGCTGGATGATCGCGCACAATCTGCCGCGGCCCGGCGGCCAGTTGCCCGCTCCGCTGCTGTCTTCGGGGACCAATGGCTACACCATCGAAATGCAGGGCGCGAATGAGCAGAACGAGCTCGATTTCATGCGGCAGTATTTCCAGCGCGGCTGGAAGTTCGACTACTGGTGGATGGACGCCGGCTGGTACCTCTTCAAGAATGGCTGGTCGAATACCGGAACGTGGGACCCTGACCCCGCGCGCTTTCCGCACGGCTTCCGGCCCATCTCCGACCTTGCCCATGAACACGGAGCGAAGACCATCGTGTGGTTTGAGCCCGAGCGCGTGACCAAAGGCTCGTGGCTTTGGGAAAACCATCCCGAGTGGTTGCTGGGCAAGGGTGATGGCAACCGGCTGCTCGACCTCGGCAACCCGGCCGCCCGCCAGTGGCTAACCGACCACATCGACCACTTGCTGACCGAGCAGGGAATCGACCTCTATCGTCAGGACTTCAACTTTGATCCACTCGACATCTGGCGCGCCAACGATGCTCCCGACCGCCAGGGGATTACGGAAATCCGCCACGTCACGGGGTACCTGGAATATTGGGACGAATTGCGCAGGCGGCATCCCGACATGTTGATTGACACCTGCGCCAGCGGCGGGCGGCGTGACGATCTGGAAACCCTGCGCCGCGCCGTGCCCCTGTGGCGAAGCGATTATGGCTACGACGATCCGCCCGCCATGCAGGACCTGACCTACGGGCTGGCCTTGTGGGTGCCGTTCTTCGGAACCGGAATCCGCACCTCAAGCCTGTATTCGTTTCGCAGCACGCTGGCGATGGCGGTGGGAATGGGCGCCGATCCGCGCAGCAAGAATGTGGACTTCCCCGCCCTTGAGCGGCTGGCCGCGCAATGGCGTGAAGTCGCTCCTTATTATTACGGCGATTTCTACCCGCTGACTTCCTACACCACTGACGACACGGCATGGGCAGCCTGGCAATTCAACCGTCCTGACAAGTCCGACGGCATCGTCCAGGCCTTCCGACGGTCCCAGAGCCCCATGGAGCAGGCGCGATTCAAGCTGCGTGGGCTCGACCCGGCCGCCGAGTATGTCGTGACCAGTCTCGACACAACCGCAGAGACGCGAATGAGCGGGCGGGAGTTGGAAGAACAAGGCCTGCCCGTCGCGATTCACGATGAGCCTGGGGCAGTGATTATTACTTACAAGAAGGCGGGAGCTGCTCCGCCCGCACTTCAATAGAGGGGTTTGGGGGCCTGTACTCTATGAAAGCCTGTTTTCATGAAGTGACACTCTGTGAAAGCAGCCTTTCATAGAGTACAGGCCGATTTTATGGCTTGCGGGCTCGGCTTAGGCGGCGGGACCGTAGCGGATGATGCTTACGGTGATGTCATCGGATTGGGGAGCCGTGCCGACGAATTCGCGGACACTGGCAAGGATGATTCGCCCAACTTCTTCGGCCGTTTTGCCCGCGCAGGTTTCCAGAAGGGAGAGCAGGCGGGGATCGCCGTAGAGCCCGCCCAGGGCGTCGCGAGCTTCCGTCACGCCGTCGGTGGTGGTTACGATCAAGTCTCCAGGATTCAGCCGCGTGCGATTGGGGGCAAACTGCACGTGCGGGAAAAGCCCCACAGGAAAATTTGAGGACTCCAGGTGGTCCACTCCTCCCTTGGCGCGAACGACCAGGGGCGGAATATGTCCTCCATTGACAAACTCATATTCTCCCTCCTTGTTCAGGACGCCGTAAAGCACAGTGGCGTACATCTCCGGAGGCGTGTGGGCGACCAGATAGTCGTTGACGCGGTGAAAGAGTTCGCCCAGGTTGGGTCCGCCGGCGGCTACCGCGCCGAACGCGCCTTGCAGGCTCGCCGCCATGAGAGCCGCAGGCAGGCCTTTGCCGGAAACGTCGGCCAGCGCGAATCCGAAGCAACTGTCCGGAAGTTGGATGACGTCGTAGTAGTCGCCTCCCACGGCCTCAGTGGGTGTGGTAAAGCTGAAAAGCTGGAAGTAATCGCTTTGCGGCAGTTCGCGCGGCATCAGTCCCTGCTGGATGTTCCGCGCCAGAAACATTTCATGCTGGATGCGCTCCTGGCTGCGCGCCAGTCCGAACAGCCGGGCGTTTTCGATTACCGTGGAGCCTTCCACGGCCAGCGTCTGGAGTACCTGCCGGTCAAGCCCGGTGACCGCCGTGGGTTGGGACTTGGTGTCGAGGTAAAGCAAGCCGAGCAGGTCCGGGGCTTTGCCTACGAAGGTCTCGCCCGAAGCCTCCGCCATCTGAAATTTTTGCAGGGGCACGGCCACAATGCCGCGCGTGCCGGTTTTGATGATGCCGGTATCCATCGCCGTGCGGCCGGAGGATTCCTCTTCCAAAACCACTTCTTCCTGGCCGGAGGCGGCGACGCGCGTCACCACCTTGCGCGAGTAATCCGCCACATCGGGGCTCAAATAGATTCCCCCTTTTCCGCGCACGAGGCGAAGGTCCAATCCCCCCTGATCCTCCTTCATGAAAAGCAGCCCGCGCTCAGAGTTGGTAAGCTGGATGGCGGAGTCCAGGAGCGCCGTCAGGACTTCCTCCAGTGCCGGAGCCCGCAACATCATCTGCGCCATCTGAAGCAGCAGGCCAAGATGGTGCAACTGCGGTGCGGCGCTCTGCTCCGCAGCTTTCTCCAGCTTTTGCAACAGGCCCGGGAGCACCGCCTCCTCCACGGAAAAAGCCAGTGCATAGGAATCGGAAACTCCCAGGCTGATCTGGTCGCCGGATTTCAAGCGCCACGGCGCGGCCAGCTTCTCGCCATTAACGAAGGTTCCGTGACGGCTGCCCACATCCTCCAAAGTGTAACCAGCGTCATCCCTCATAATGCGAGCGTGGCGGCGGGAAATGCGCGTGTCGAGCAAGACCAGGTCGTTGTCACCTTGACGTCCCAGGGTGAACGGGGTGCGGGATATCTCAATTTCACGCTGGTTGCCAAAAGCGTCGCGAACCGTGATGTGAGGAAGTGTGCTAGGCATGGAAACGACTAAATGTCGAACGTCGGGCTGGCCATTATAGCAAAGGCCGCGCTGGGGGAATATAAATCGTGGCCATGCCCGAAGAATAGACTCCTTGGTATAATCGAGCCGCACGGCAACCAGGAGCAAGTCAATTTCGAGGGGTTTTTATGCTAAGAGCGACCCTAATCCGACGCAGCGCGACCAGCCTCGTGTTATGCCTGGCGGCAACCATAACTCCCAGCGCCCTTGCGCAGGACTATCAGCAGGACGCGGAGCGCCTGGTTAGTCTGCTCCAATGGCAATCCGGAAGCGTGGTAGGCGACGTCGGTGCAGGCCGCGGTGAGCTGACTCTTGCCGCCGCCAAGGCTGTGGGCCCCACCGGGCGGGTTTACTCGACGGAGTTGGACGAATCAAAGCTCTCGAAGCTCGAGGATTTGGCTGCGAAGAACAGCAATATCACTGCCCTTAAAGCCGGAGTAACGGATACGAATCTTCCTCCCGCCTGCTGCGATTCCATCTTCATGCGCCTGGTTTACCATCACCTGACAAAACCCGCTGAGGTCGACGCCAGCCTTTTCAAATCGCTCAAACCCGGGGGTCTGCTGGCGGTCATTGACGAAGAGCCGCAACCGGGAAGCACCCGCCCCGAGGGTGTGCCTGAAAATCGCATCGGGCACGGCGTCCCGCAGCACATTGTGGTTGAGGAGCTTACGGCTGCGGGCTTTGAAGTGGTCAAGCGAATCGACGACTGGCCCGACAAGCACTACTGCGTGCTCTTTCGTAAGCCGGGAAACTGAATTCCGGTCCGCAGTCAGCGAGATAACCTATCCATCTTAGCCGCGAGGGAGGCTGCGAATGTCGCCGAGCACCTGGGCGGGTTGCCAGTCGTTTCCGCGATAGACCTTAACGACTTTTCCATCCGGCCCCACCAGCGCGGTCACCAGCGAGTGGACGATCTGGCCGCCCTCCGTCCAGTATTTCAGACCAAAAAACTCGGCGACCTTGCGCACCTGCTCAGGCGTGCCGGAGGCGAAATCCCAATGACCAAACGGCTGGCCGGTGCCCGAGCAATCCAGCGCGTAGGCGCGCAGAACCTGGGGCTTGTCGTATTGCGGGTCGATGCTGATGCTCAGCAGGTGGGTGAAGGGCAGGATCGCGGGGTCGCTCTGAGCCTGGGCAAGAATCTTCGCGAAATTACGGCTCATCAGCGGGCAATAATCGGGGAGCGGGCAGCGCGTGTATATAAAGGTCAGAAGCAGCGCCCGGCCGCGAAATTGACCGAGATGGATCCGCCTTCCGTCCTGATTGACCAGGGTAAAATCCGGCACCTCCAACCCCACAATCGGGCGGATGGAGTCCGCAGGCGCGAGGGAGCTTGCCTCCTGAGTGGCGGCACCGGCGATGACGATTCCCTCGAGCCACGACCGCTCGCTTGTAACCACCAAAGTTGCGCTGATGTTTTGGCCGGGCTTGAGAACATTGAAGGCCCACTGATCCTTGAGCGGATAAGGCATGGTCATGGCCGGCATAAAGCCTGGAATTGCATCGTGCGCCACCGTCACGGTGCCGGCGTCGCGGTCGGCCGAGACCACTTTGCCGCGCAGGTCATATCGCTGCTCGGGCAAAGACCTTTCCGCCCGGCACGCCGCGAGGGCTAGGGTCATGCTGAGGGCGGCGAGCCCAACTACGGTCCACTGCGTGCGCACTCAAAACCTCCCGATAATCCTTAAGATGGCGCGGCGCGCCGATGCGGCCAAACTAACTTTGGACGCCATGCCCTCATTACAGGATGATGCAGCTCCTCACGCTCGGGCAGGATTAATAATGGAACCGGTAGCGAAATTCCACATAAACCTGCCGCGGATCGTTCCAGTGGAACCCGCCAAATGTCAGGCTATTGTCCAGTTGCACGCGAAGGTCACCCACATTCAGGGCGTTGAACGAAAGGGAGTATTTCTCCGCGAAGGTTTTCCCCACGGCGAGGTCCACGGTTCCGTGGGCGGGCAGATAGACGCCGGGGTATTGGGCGTTGGGCATTCCGTACAGGCCGTTGGTGAAGCCCGAGCCGTAATAGAAATTGGCAGCAGCGTAAGCCTGTCCGGGAAGCTTCGCGTTATAGCCGAAGTTCAGGGTGTTGCGCTGATCATGGTCGACGGGTGAAAAGCCGGGCGGTATGTCGAGCCCGCAGGCGGTGGTGACGGGCGTCGGGCAGATCAGGCCTCCCGTGATCGGCGAGGTCGCTTCGGCAATCTGGTTGGCATAGGCAAGGTGAAACTGGCCGTGACGCCACAGGTCGGGCGACCGCAAGGTGAGTTCCCAACCGTTGATCACCGCCGCCTGCCAGGTAATCGGCCAAAAGAGGTTCGATTCACCGATATTGTTGTGATCAAGCCAGTTGGTGGCTTTGGTCTGGTAATTGTCGGCGTCGAGCGTCCAGCCACGATAGGGGATCGTGACGCCAAACTGGTATTCCCTGTCGCGCTCGCCGTACAGAGGGGCAAAACTGAAGCTCTGGCTGTTCGCCAACCCGATGACCGAGCCGGTCGCCGTCACCAGCGGCGGAGCCTGGTAATAATGGCCGTAGAAGCCGCGGAAGATCCAATTCAGACGCGGAATCTTCACAGCGGCTCCGAATCGCGGGTCGGTAATGCTCTGTGAAATCGAGGCATTGAATTCCGTCTGGCGCACCCCCAGGATGAGCGTCAACCAGGGAGTCACCTTGATCTTGTCATTGAAGAACATGGCCGCAACGGACCCGTTTACCCCGATGGAGGAAGCGGGGAAATTCTGCGAGCCATCGCTAAAGACGTTGTTAAAGTAATTGTATTGGTGCTGGTCAAAGAAATAGATGCCGGCGTGGATGTCGTTTCGATGATAGCTGGCATTCAGATCCGCCTGCACGCCGCCATAGTTGGCGTCCTGATCCACGGTCGAGCTGACCGGATAATCGTCCGGGCCGCCGTGATAGTGGGCGGCATTGTAGTGATAAAAAGGTGAAAGGGTCAGCATCAAATCGGGGTCGAAGGTGTGAACCCAGGAGAAGACCACGTAGCCGTCGGGCTCCCGTTCGCCGTCGCTAAGGTCGTAACTGGGCGATTCGCCGGATGAGATCAGGATCTGATTGCCGGTGGAATTGGGGTTCGGGTCGATGGGGATCTGGTAATAGTCCTGGCGAAGCGAGGTGACCAGGCGAAACTGGTTTCGCGCATTGGGGTTGAAGATGAATGACCCGAAGCCGCCGTAGCCGTTTTCCGCGTCATGAAAGACCTGCGGAATGGGGGTCTGAAGGCCGTAATCGCTGCGATTGCCGTTTCCGCTGAGGTAATAGGCAAACCTCTGGGTGTGCCCTCCGCAACTGATCTGGTCATTGGTCTGATAAAAATTCCCCGCGCTGACCAGGAGGTCGCATTCCCGGTCGCGCTCAAAACCGGTGCGCGGCACAATGTTGAAAATTCCATACGTGCGATCTCCGTAGTCCGCGTCATAGCTGCCCCGGAAGATCTCGAGCTCATCGATGTCCTTGGGATCGATCTGCGGGCCCAGGTTGGTGGCGATGTTGGTGTTGGGAATGGGCACACCGTCAATCAGCCACTCCACCTGATGACCCCCGCGCATGTGCAACATGTCGTGGGTCACATAGGCGGCGGGCACGTAATCAGTAATCATCTCCATGCCATTGGTGCGGCCGGCGCCGGGGGTTTCGCGGATGTCCTCGCGATTGAGCATGGTGGTGGGTGTGACACTTTGCGTCCTCGCTTCCACCGTCCCCTCCGCCACTTCCACCGATTGCTTCAAGCCGGAGATCGAGAGCAGAAAGTGTAAAACCGGACTGGTGTCAGACTGCACCGCCACGGCTTGCTGCATCTCCTGAAAACCCTGCGCCGAAACCGTCACCGTGTAGTTGCCAATGGGGACGGAGGTGAAATCTATCTCCCCGTTGCGGTCGGATTCCTGGGACCGGCTCCACTCGGAGTTCACAGCCTTCAAAGTGACGTGTGCGCCCTGAATGGGCCGGTGCTGAGGATCGTGCACAATACCGCGCACCGTGCCGAAAATCGTAGCAAAAGCTGTCGCGCCAACAAACAACACGACTGCAACCAAGCAAGCAGGCTTTTTCATGATGACCTCGCGATAAAGAAAATTGTCAGAGCCGCCTGAAAGCAGGCGAGATTAGGGAAAAAGCCAACGTGCAATCCCCTTCTTCGCAAGCTGGCTCAAAGCGAGGGGCGCACGGGCTTGAATTCAAGCAAGGAGAAGCCTAGAGAGTGGCACGAGGTGGTTGCTCAGGTATACGGACGTGGGAAGGCAGAAGATTTAATTCCGAGGTCCCTTGCTCAAACGCCGACGGCATGAGCGGGTCTGCCCAAGGGTGTTCCGTAGGCACATAAATCAGCGTGCTCAATGTGGAGGCCAGAGAGTTGTCCGGTGAATTCAACCCGCAAAGCCCGCCCTTGCCCATGCAGCAGCTTGCGGAACCGTGGTTGTGAGTTGCGCAATGGCACGCCGCCGGCGGACACATGCAGGCATCCCCATTCGCCCGCAGCAAAGCCCACGGCGCGCTGGGAACCAGCAGCGCAGCTATCATCAGGACGGTTAAGAAGCAAACAGCGTAACGCATTTCGATTCTGGGTTTGCCCAAGAGTGTCTTGAATAACAGAAACGGATGCGAAATGCAAATGCATATGTAATGTAATGGTGCAGTTTGAACTTGTAGCGGCGAGTTTACCTCGCCAAATGGCGGCATAAAGCCGCCTATACTTCAGACTGCACCACTAGATGTGAAGATTTGCACGAGCGTGATTTGGGAGGGTCCCCTGGCGGCAAGGGGTGTTCGTCGGGCGAAGTGGTCTGTAAACCTGCCGCCAAGGACACGGCACCCAATCAGGACAGGCAAAACCCAGGTGCCGGGGGGCTCTAACTCTATCTTTTTCATCGGCCTCTCGACGCAAAACTTGAAGTCATTCCCGGGCCACAATTCTCAAAAACAAATCAGCAATAATTTGGAAAGTACTTTAGGAAGTTGAGGTGCGTGCTAGTGCCAGTGCCATTGCCTTCTGGCACTGACCCCGCGAGATAGCAGCCCTATTAACATTTAAATTATTAATCACGATAAATTTGTTAAAAATCACCGATTGACGCGCGGGAACAGCAGGCGTATGATTCCAGTCCTGTACAAAAAATGACGGCAAATGGGGAGAGGGGACAGAGTCTGGAGACGTGGTGTCGGAGTATGCCCTCGAATCCCCTCAAATTTGCGTCTGAAGATTAAGAAAACTAAAGCCAAGCGGAGGTCTGGTAAGCGGTGCTTTCTTATATCCGCCGCTTAGAATGACCGAAATGGGGATGTCTCTCAATAATCCGGAAGTCGGGTTGCTTCTGATTGGCTTAGCCCTCACCCTTCTGATCGTGGGCCTGCTTGCGCCCCGTCTGCGCGGACGCGGCCAGCGCCTGCGGCGAAACACGGACATATTCTGGTTTTCCAGCCTGCATTTCTTCAGCAGAGAGCTCTCCGAATGTCGCGATGCGCAACAAATGATGGACCAGTCACTGCGCGGCGCGTCGCAAATGCTGGGCACGCAGGAGGGATACCTGCTGGTTCAGGAAGAAGGTGGCGAGGGCAGGGTTCACTACAGCACCTTTGGAATTTCCGCGCCGGTGGCGGAGCGGCTGAGCAGCGCATCCTTGCGACGGTTTGTTCTGACCAGCGGCGAGCGCTGGGGCGCGCTAATGGTCTTCCCCGACCTGCGGCGCCCGGAAGTGGAGACGGCCTGGCAGCGTGACCCGGCTTTCAATGAGTTTCGCGAGGTCCTTCGAAGCGAGGGGCTGCGGACAGTGGTGCTGGTAGGGTTGCAGGTGCGGGAGAAATCCTACGGCGTCCTGCTGCTCGGATTCCGCGATTTGCGGAATTTTGAGCCTCAGGAATTGCGCGTGGCCATGGCCATCGGCAACCACATGAGCGTGGCGATTGAGAACTGGTTGCTGAACCGCGCGGCCGAGCGGCGCGAAGGTGAGCTTCGCATTCTGCACCGCGTCGGCGAAGCTCTGCGCTCCACCTTTGATCTTAATGCGCAGATTGGAATTCTGCGGCAGGAGCTGAAAGGATTGATGGGAGTCACGAACTTTGGCCTGGCCCTCCAGGACACGCCCCAAAGCCCCCTGGAAGTCGTCGTGCCCTTTGAGAGCAGCGGGCCGCACGGCACGGTGCAGGGAGGACCGGCGAGCTCGCTGGCACAGCACGTTCAGCAGACGCGCCAGCCCCTGCTGGTGGCGAGTGACGTCTTGGGCGCAACGGAGAAGCTGGGCCTGGCGGTGATGAATCCGCGCATCAAGACCTGGTGCGGCGTGCCGCTGAATTTTTCCGATGGATCGATGGGTGTGCTGGCGCTGGCGGATATGGAGCGTGAATACGCCATTTCCAAATCGCAGTTTGAAATGGTGCAGCTGCTGGCGCAGGAAGCCGCCGTGGCGGTCGAAAACGCCCGGCTCTTCAAGAAGGAGCAGCGCCGGTCCAGCCACCTGGCTCTGCTGAACGAATTAGGGCGCAAGGCCAGCTCCGTCCTGAACCCGCAGGAGTTGTTGCCCAGCATTTGCCGGCAGGTGCGCAATGCCTTCGGTTACGACCTGGCGCGCATCGAGATGATGGACGCGCGGCAGGGTGAATTGGTGGTTGAGGCGGAAGCCGGTTACGGTCCGGAGCTGATTGGCCGCCGCATTCGCAAGAGCGAGGGTTTATCGGGGGTGGCGGTGGATACGGGCGAGCCGGTTCTGGCCAACTCGGTGGTGAAGGAACCGCGCTACATTCCTCTTCACCCCGGCATCCGCTCGGCACTCAGCCTTCCCCTCAAGTATCGCGACGAGTTGTTGGGCGTCCTCAGCCTGGAAAGCCGCGAGGTTTACGCTTTCTCGCAGCAGGACGTGCTCACGCTGCGCACGCTGGCCGACCAATTGGCCATTGCCCTTCACAACGCGCGCGTCTATCAGGTAGCCCTGGAACAGGCCATCACCGACGGCCTGACGGGACTCAAAACTCACCGGTATTTTATGGAAGCGCTCGACCGTGAGTGGCGGCGTTCCACGCGCGCCGGATACACGTTCTCCGTTATCATGCTGGACCTGGATGGATTTAAGCAGGTGAACGACCGCAACGGCCATTTGGAAGGCGACAAAGTTCTGACCGCCGTCGCCCAGCTCCTCAACGATCAGGTGCGGCAGTCAAACGTGGTGGCACGCTATGGCGGCGATGAGTTCGCCATCATGCTGCCGGATACGCGCACCGACCAGGCAGAGGTCCTGGCGGAGCGCCTGCGCGCCACCATCGAGTCCGACCGTTACCTGGCGGCGCACGGCATCACCGCCAGCTTCGGTATCGCCACCTTCCCCGTGCACGGTCCGACGCAGGAGGAAATCCTGCGCGTGGCCGATTCCGGCATGTACCTCGCCAAGCATCAGGACGGCAACCGTGTTCAAATCGCTTCCCTCGCGCTGCTTTCGGCGCAGGGCGAGTGGGAACGCCAGTTGCTCGAAGCCTACCTGGGCGTCACCATGAAGCGCGTGTTCTCGACAGGTCCTGAGGCCTTCGAATATTACCTTGAACGCTTCCGGAACGTCGTGCTGAAGGGCGACGGCGACGCGCCCTCCCTGCTCGATACGGTCACCGCGCTGGCGTTTGCCATCGATGCCAAGGACCATTACACGCAGGGGCACTCCCAGGCGGTATCGCGCCTGGCCGCGCAGATTGCCCGCCAGTTGGGCCTGCCCGAGGCGGCGATTGAGGAAATCCGCCTGGGGGGAATCCTTCACGATATCGGCAAGATTGGCGTGCCGGAGGCGATTCTAAACAAGCCTACGCGTTTGACCCCGCAGGAATATGAGGTGGTAAAGATCCACTCCTCGCGCGGCGCGGACATTTTGGAGCCGCTCAAGGTGAAGGCCATCGAACGCATCCGCGGAATGGTCAAGCACCATCATGAGATGGTGAATGGCATGGGCTATCCGGATAAATTGAAGGGAGAGGAGATCCCTCTCGGCGCGCGGATCATTTGCGTGGCCGATTCCTTCGATACCATGGTCTCCGAGCGCGCCTACACTCGAGGCCGCACTATGGATGAAGCCCTCGAAGAACTGCACCGCTGCTCCGGAACGCAATTCGACACCGGCGTCGTCACGGCCTTTGTCCGCTCGCT
>JASIKV010000292.1 GCA_030049455.1 Terriglobia bacterium | reverse complement strand
TCTCCGGCCGTGTTCACAAACAACTGATTGGGAGCTTCCGGCGCCTTGATTTCGCGCCCGTTTACGGCAATCAGATAGTCGCCTTCCTTCGCCACCACTCCGGGTTCAGTCAGGGGCGAGCGCGTGTGGGCATCCCAGTTTTCACCCGCGTAAATCTTCTTGAACCGGTAATAGCCGCTGGCGGCGTCAAGTTCGTAGTCCACACCCAGCAAGCCGAGACTGACGGGATGCAGATTGGGATAATCCCCGCCGCCGACGTAAGTGTGGGAGTTGGAAAGCTCGGCGATCATTTCTCCCATCAGATAGTTAAGGTCGAAGCGGTCTGCCACGTAAGGCAGCAGCGGCGCGTAGCGCTCCTTTTCGCCCGCCCAATCGACGCCGTTCATCGATTTCTCGAAGAAGAAGTCGCGTTCCTGCCTCCAGACTTCGTCGAACATGTCCTTCCACTCGGCGCGGGGATCGACGTCCATCTTCATGCCGGAAAGATTCAGCGCGCCATCGCCGATTTTGTGCGGGCTGCCGGAGGGCTTGGCGTCGATGATTCCGTAGGTCTGGCTGCCATCCTCGCCGCCGCCTCCACCGGCGTATAGCAGCTTGGAGCCGTCAAAGGAGAGCGCAAAGGAACCCGTCCCCGCCAGCAGCACGCTGTCCTTCCGCTCTTTCAGATCGTAGACGTGAATGGCGGACTCTTCACCGGGCAGCGGGCCTGAGAGGCCGAAGATTTGCCCGCTCGAATAATAGACTCCGTTTTTGCCGGCCTGCAGGCTGAAGAGGTTCCCCGGGGGCATGGGCACCGCCACAACGCGGTCCTGAATGCCCTCCAGGTCGATGCGAAAATTCTTGGCGACGTCCTCGGCGGGCTTTTCCTTCTTCTCCTTGTCGTCGGACTTTTCTTTCTCCGCAGATTCGTCGGATTTCTTGCCGGCTTCGTCGCTCTTGGGGGCAAACGGCGAGGGCAGGTCAGCGCGCAGCGTCACCAGGTAAACGCGTGTGGCCTTGGTGTTGGCGAACTCGAAATCGTACCCGCCCAGCACCTCGTTGTAATCGCGCTGCGAGAGAAAGAACAGGTATTTGCCCTCGGGATCAAATGAGGGGCTGCTGTTGTTGGTGAAACTTGTTGTGACGAGAGTGATCTTCTTATCGCCGAGAGAATAGAGGTTGATGGTGCTGTTGCTGTTCTCCTCCGTTTTGGAGTACGCCACCCACTTGCTGTCCGGCGACCAGACGTATTCATAAAAGTCGGAATACTGACCCTGGTCGATCAGCACCGGGGTTTTTTGGTCGATGTCGACATACCACAGGCGGACGTCTTTATCGGCAAACAGCAGCTTCTTGCTGTCGGGCGACCAGACGGGAGGGTTGCGCGCCACCTTGCCGTCCGTGGTGACGCGGATTTCCTTGCCCATGCCGTCCTGCGGGACGATGTAATACTCCTCTTCGCCGCTGCGGTCGGAGAGATAGGCGATCCACTTGCCGTCGGGCGACCAGGCGACGTATTTCTCGCGGATGCCCGGCGTCAGGGTAAGGTTGCGAATGCTGCCGTCCTTGGCGGGTACGGTAAAGACGTCGCCTCGAGCCGCCATCACGGCGCGATTGCCGTCGGGCGAAATATCGAAGTCCGTAATCAAATGGGCGACGTTGGCCCAGTGCGGGCGCGCCTGGTCGCGGTCGCCGGGCAGGTAGACGGTGAGCTTCTTCGCCTTCTGCGATTTCAGGTCGAAGGTGTAGAGATAACCGCCGTTGGTGAAGACGATATCATCCGGCCCCAGGCTGGGCCAATCCACATCGTAATCCTTGAAGTCGGTGAGCTGCTTTACCTCTTTGGATTTCAAGCTGTAGCTGTAGAGGTTCATGCGATGCTCGGGTCCGCGGTCGGAGCCGAAATAGATCGTGTCGCCATGCCACATGGGGTACGTGGAGGTGTGCGGGTCGTCGGCAATCAGCTCATAGGTGTTGTTCTTCAGGTCGTAGATGGAAAGCTGCTGGTGCATGCCGCCCGTGTAGCGCTTCCAGGTGCGAAAATTGCGGAAGATGCGGTTGTAGGCAATCCTGGTGCCGTCGGGTGAAAACGAAGTGAGCCCGCCCTTGTCGATGGGCAGGCGTTCCGGCAGGCCGCCCTCAATGCTCACCGTGAAAAGGCGGCCAAACCAGTCGTTGAAGGTATCGCGCCGCGACAGGAACAGGATGTGCCGGCTGTCGGGAAGCCAGGTGATGACCTCGTTATTCGGCCCCATGCGCTCGGGCATGGAGACGGGATCAGGCTCAAAGGTCAGTTGCTTGGGGTCGCCGCCGTCCGCAGGCATCACGTAGACGTTGAAGTTGCCGTCGTACTGCGCCGTGAAGGCGATCCATTTGCCGTCGGGCGAAAATTTGGGAAAAAGCTCAAGGCCGGGATCGGTGGTGATGCGGCGAGCCTCGCCGCCCGAGGAAGCCACCAGCCAGAGATCGCCGGCATAGCTGAAGACGATCTTGTCCTTGTAGATATCCGCAAAGCGCATCAACCGGCCTTCCGGCAAGTCTGCGGAAATCCCCAGTGGCACAACCAGAAAAAATGTGAGCAACAGAAACTTCACAGCGCGACTCATCATCGTCACCTCTTTGGGCTGCTTTCTCGCCACGACATGTTGAAATTGGGAACAGCGATGGACCGCGCAGGCGTACCCCGAGGACGACGCGCCGCCAACCGTCTGTTCGGGACGGTATTCTAACCGATTCTGTGATTCGGTGCGCGAATGATATCGATGAGCCTTGCTCCGATTCTCGCGTTGGTTTCGCCGGCAAAATCCTTCCATCATCCTTACGCCGCAATCGCTCCGCTAACCTTGAACGCATAGCCGTAATCGCACGGCTTCCTGGCGGGCGTCATGATGGTCAAGCCGGAATCATCCTGCGACCAGTCGATTTTGCCGTCGAAGCCCAGCAGTTCCACGTTCTGAACCTTGCCCACGCGCAGCCAGGTGTTGGTGGCGAGCGGCTTGATGACGGTCTTGTATTCCGGCCAGCCCATCACAAATGAATAGAGCGTCTCGCCCTTGGTGGTGAATCGCAGGTCGGCGGCGGTCATGTCCTTGCGATTCTTCTCGTTGAACGACGCATCTTCGGAAGCTTTTTCCGGAGCAGGGCTTTCGCCGAAGATTTTCCACGGCCGCGTGCCGTGAATGCCTTCACTGTTGACTTCCATCCACTTGGTCACTTCGGAAAGGACGGCCAGTTCCTCCAAATCCAGCATGCCGCGCGCGGGGAGGGGGAAATTCAGCATCAGGTTACCATTGCGGCTGACGATGTCCACGAGCATGTCGATGACCGTTTTGGGCGTCTTGTATTGCTGCCCGCGCATGTAGTGCCACTGGCCGATGCAGGTGTCGGTTTGCCAAGGGCGCGGCCAGACGTCGTTCACGATGCCGCGCTCAATGTCGAGCGTTGCGGCGCCGTTCTCAGAATCCTCCACGCGCTTGCAGGTGTAGACGGACTCCACGCTTCCACCGTGCTTCTCTGCGCTCGTATTGTGCAGGTGCGCGATGATGCCAAGGCCGTAATCCTCAAAGGGCAGCGGGCCGTCGGTGTAGAGCAGGTCGGGCTGGTACTTGTCGATCAGGTCTTTCATGCGATTGAACCAGTGCTGCTTCCACCACAGCGGGATGCCGGTTTCGTCCCATTCCAGGTTCTTCGCCCAGATCTGGTCCGCGCCGATGTAGAGGCTGGCGTTTTTCGGGTCAGCGCCATCGTAGGGAACCCCGGCGTAGGGTCCCGAGGCATCGTGGTCGTGATTCACGGAAAA
>JASIKV010000291.1 GCA_030049455.1 Terriglobia bacterium | reverse complement strand
ACGTAGAGATTTGACTTTGAGTCGAAGGCGATTCCCGTTGCCACACCCATTCCCTGGGCGTACGTGGACCGCTCCCCGTCCGGCGCGACCTTGTAAATCGATCCTTCCATGCGGCTTGAAACGTAGAGGCTGCCCTCGTGATCGAAGGCGATTCCTGTGGCGTTCATCACATCGTTCAGGAAGGGATGCATCACGCGATTGGCGTCGACTTTGAAAACGGAGGTTGCAACCTTTTGTCCGCGCGTGCCGCTGAAGGTGGAGTAGATGTTGCCTTGCGGATCGAGGGCGGGGTTTGCGACCGGATGCAGGTTTTGTGCAATCGTCCTGCCCACCACGACGGGTGAAGGTCCGCTGGAGCCCGAGGGAGTCTCGACCGTAAAATTCTTGCTCAGAACATCTTCAGGGACGCGGACGATCAAGCGATTCGCAGAACTCAGAAGCAGGCTGCCGGGCTGATCGCCGAACCGGACCAGCGCGTGGCGGCCGTTCTCCGCCAGGCCGCTGCCTCGCACCACGATTTCTCCGCCCGGAATCGCCGCGTGCGGGTTGACCTCCGTAATCTGCGGCCGATTATTGCCGAGCAGCGAGGTGACGCCCATTGCGGGCACGGGCTTTTTGGATTCTTTTTCCGCGGTCTTCTCCGCGGCGGGCTCAGGCTTCTCGGTTTTTCTCCACAGGCTCATCGAATGACCAATCCTGCCACGGCAAGCGCGCACAGGCTGTAAGCGCCGGCCACAACGTCATCTAACATAATACCCCAGCCGCCCGGAATTCGCTCGGCTTGTCGAGCGGGAAACGGCTTCACGATGTCAAACCCCCGGAACAAGACAAATCCTGCCAGCAGCCATTTCCAGGTGGCGTGGGGAAGCAGCAGAAACGCGACCATCTGGCCGACGACTTCGTCCACGACCACTGCTCCCGGATCGGTGCGGCCAAAAAACTTCTCCGCTTCGCCTGCCGCCCATATTCCCAGGGCGCAAATCACCACCGTTGCTGCGGCCAGAACCGCAATCGAACCCAGGCGCGACAGGTGCAGTTGCCCGAGCGCCACTACCGCGGCCGCTCCCACGACGGATCCGGCGGTTCCGGGCGCGATGGGGAAATAGCCGGCGCCGCATGCCGTGGCGATCCAGATAGCCGGTCCCGCCCGCCGTTCACTCACGCTCCCCCTTGGCGTTCCGGGCTGCATCCTCGCCGGCGCTCTCCTGCGCGGCATCAACTCCGGCCGCCACGCGGTACCGTTCCTCGAGCCAGTTATCCAAATCGATCAGCTTGCACCGTTCGCTGCAAAACGGCCGGAAGGGATTGCCTTCCCACGGAACGCTCTGCATGCAGATGGGGCAAAGCATGATCGCCCTTCAGGCGGAAGTAGCCGCAAGCGCCGGTTGAATTTGCACTAGCGAGCCCGCCGTCTGTGGCCGGCTTGTTGCAATGGGCCGCGGGGCGAATGTCTTCGCCTCGAGGCGCGCCACCAGATCGTAGTCGCCCGAGCCGGTAATCGTGGCCCAGCGAAAATCGCCAGCCTGCGGGGCCGGTCCCTCGATGTCATTGATCAGGACGCAGCCGTCGATTCCCGGAGCGTGGCGTTCACTGCGCGCCTGGTAGAGCAAATCCGTTTCCTCCGACGGACCTTCCACCACCACGGGCAGGGAATTGCCCACCAGCTTCTTCAGGTTCCGCCGCGAGATTTTCCGCTGCAGCGACATGAGCTGTTGATGCCGGCGGCGCGCGGTGGTTGCCGGGACCTCATTGGGCAACGCGAAGCTGCGGCTGGATTCCTCATTGGAATAGAGGAAGACGCCGAGGTGGTCGAATTCCGCCGCCGCGACAAAATCCAGCAGGGCTTTGAAATCGTCATCCGTTTCGCCCGGAAAACCGACAATGAATGAGGTGCGCAGCGCCACGCCGGGAATTGCCGCGCGAATCTTTCCCAGCATGCGGAGAAATTGGCGGCCGTTTGACCCGCGCTTCATCAGCTTCAGCACATTCGCGCTGGCATGTTGGAGCGGGATGTCGAAGTATTTCGCCACTTTGGGGGTTTCCGCCACGGCGGCGATCAGCGCTTCGGTGACGCGGTTCGGATAGCAATAGAGGAAGCGCACCCAGACAAGTTCCGGGATGTTTCCGAGCTCGCGCAGCAAAGCGGGTAATCCGTCGCGCATCCCCAGGTCCTCGCCGTAGCTGGTTGTATCCTGCCCGACGATGGTCAGTTCACGCACGCCTTGTCGCGCGAGATTCTCAGCCTCGCGAATCACGGAGGCAAACCGACGCGAGCGGAACGCCCCGCGCATTTGCGGAATCACGCAGAACGTGCATGGGTGGTCGCACCCCTCGGCGATTTTTAAGTAGGCCGAGTAACCGGGAGTGGACAGCACGCGTGGAGTGAATTCGTGGTAGAGGTAAGGTTCGGGTTTGGGTTCCGCCCGGGTTGTGCAGCCCTCGTCCCGGCAGGCCGCCAGCACGCCCTCCAGCTCATTCGTGCCAATCACGTGATCGACTTCCGGAATCTGCTCGAGAATCTCCTGCCGGTAGCGTTCCACAAGGCAGCCGGCCACCACCAATTTCCTGGCGGAGCCGAACTTCTTGTGCTCGGCCATTTCCAGAATCGTGTTGATGGATTCCTGCTGGGCGGGAGCGATGAAGGCGCAGGTATTGACGACAATGATTTCAGCCTGGTCGGCGCGCGGCGTCAGTTCGTAGCCCTGGTTCGCCAGAATGCCCAGCA
>JASIKV010000290.1 GCA_030049455.1 Terriglobia bacterium | reverse complement strand
ATTTCTAACGCCTACAACGTTCGCCCTTTCCAGATTTCCGGCGGGCCGAATTGGATCAACACCGAGAAATATGACATCGACGCCAAAATGCCGGATGGTCTGGATGCTGAACTGGAGAAGCTCCCTATGGACCAGCGGCGGGAGAAGATGAGTCAGCTCATGCAGTCGCTGTTGGCTGATCGATTCCAACTGAAGGTCAGCTATCAGACCAAGGAGGGGCCGGTTTACAACCTAGTGGTCGCGAAGAACGGTCCATTGATCCATGAGGCGAAGCCCCCGGTTGATGGCCCTGACGCGCCAAAGGGTCCCGACGGCAAACCTATTCCAAGGAATTTCATGCGCATGATGCCGGGCGACCTCTCGGGGCAGGCCGTACCTATCGAATTCCTGGCGCAGCAGTTGTCCATGCAGACGGGGCGCAAGGTGATTGACCAGACGGGGCTGAAGGGCAGCTACGATTTTGAGCTGAAGTGGTCGCCCGATCCCGGCCCAGGGGGGATGATGGGCGGCGGTCCCGCGGGTGGTGGTCCGCCCGGAGCGGGCCCCGGACCAGGGCCGGATGGCGGCGCTCCGCCAGACGCCTCCGGGCCGTCGATCTTCACTGCCCTTCAGGAGCAGCTTGGGCTTAAGCTTGACTCGGCCAAGGGGCCGGTCGATATGCTGGTCATTGATCACGTCGAGAAGCCGACGGAAAATTAGAGTTCTGAGCCACGCTGCTCGCTTCAAATTTTGTTTCTGGGTAAGTGCTAGCTGTCAGCCCCGCAGGGGCGGAATACCATAGCCCAGGGCATAAGCCCTGGGTTGGCGGCCCTCACCCCGCCTCCGGCCCCCCTCTCCCGCCGGGGCGAGAGAGGGGATGGGGGAGCGGGTGGGCGTGGGCAACCCACGGCTTGCGCCGTGGGCTATTGTATGGCGCCCGCTCCACGGGCTGAGTCCTGAAGCGAAGTGGGGTAGCGGCGGGTTTAGCCCGCCATTCAATGCTGAATCACCAAGGCATGGCGACGTAAAGTCGCCGCTACGTTGCCGAGCGCGTTGATGCGAGGACGGGACGCGAATTGATCAAGAAGCTCGAATTATTAATCCCGACGGTCGTATGCGCAGCGGCAAGCGGGCTGTGCCAGGCCAATCCGCCTGCCGCGCCGCGGCTGGAGTTCGAAGTCGCGTCGATTAAGCCCTCTAAACCCGGTGCCGATGGCGGCGGCATCAAGCCCATGGCGAGCGGGCAGGGATACATCGTCGAGGGTGCGCCGGTTAGGCTGATGATCCTTCTGATGTATCACCTTAATCGGAATCAACTTTCCGGTGGTCCCTCCTGGCTGGACAACGAATTGTACGACATTGAGGCCAAGGCGGACGGCCCGCACACCGTCGATGAGCTTCACACGATGTTTAAGAACCTGCTCGCCGACCGTTTCAAGCTGCAGTTCCATATGGATAAGAAGGTGCTGCCCGCTTACGCGCTGATCGTTGATAGATCGGGTCCGAAGGTAAAAGAGAATCCAAGCGCGGAAACTTTTGATGTTCCGATCAGGGCAGTCGGTCGCCAGGGGCGCCTGGACATCGCAGCAACCCATTCTTCGATGTCCTACTTTGTCTGGTTTCTGTCGCAGTTCCTCGAGCAGCCGGTAGTTGACCTGACCGGCTTGAGCAAGTTTTACGATTTTACCCTCGAGTGGACGCCGCCCGAGCCGCCGCCGGGTCTGGGTGCGGCGGGGGGCGGCGATGCGGGCCTGCCGCTGGCGAACGGGCCAGACCTGTTTACGGCCGTCCGCGAGCAACTCGGATTAAAACTCGAATCCCGCAAGCTCCCGGTGGATGTCATGGTGATTGACCACATTGAGCGGCCATCAGAGAACTAATGGCCGTGGGCGGTCACCTTCCCGAAGAAATACAAAGGTTGAAACATCAGGCAGCTCTATCTCGTAATTCATAGCAGCCATACTGCGGCATTACATCGAAAATACGGAATGGCCAAGGAGAACCCGTTGAAGATGCGATACTCAGTTCGACCACTGCTTGCGGTCTGCACGGTGCTCGCAACCGTCGCGGCAAGCGGACAGACGCCCGACCCAAAGCCGGCTCCTGACCCCAAGCCGGCCTTTGAAGTCGCGACAGTCAAACCCTCGCCGCCGCTCGATGTGAATAAACTCAGGGACGATTTTGCAGCGGGCAGAATGCCGCGCTTCGGCCCTCACGTGGATGGAGCGCAGGCTTTATACATCTTTATGACGCTTCGGGATCTCATCGCCAACGCCTATGATGTGAAGAACTACCAGATCAGCGGGCCCTCCTGGCTGGGCGGTCAGGGAATGGGATTTGGCGGCGGTGCGCAGCGTTTTGACATTGAAGCCAAGCTGCCCGATGGCGCTTCCAAGGACGATGCGCCGAAAATGTTGCAGGCGCTGCTGGAAGAAAGGTTCAAGCTGGCGATTCATCGCGAGACGCAGCAGCGCGACGTGCTCGCCCTGATGGTCGCGAAGGATGGGCCGAAGTTGAAGGAGTCCGCCGTCTCTCCCCAGCCTTTCAATGACAGCGATCCACCCAAGCCCGGCGAGATGCGGGTCGATACGCCTGACGGCCCGGCTCGCATCACTCGCAACCCGGACGGTTCGACAGTCATGAATCTGGGCCCGAAGGGCAAGGTCACGATGAAGTTCGACATGCAAGCTCAGAGCATGATTATGAACTCCGAGGGCGTGACCATGGCGGCTTTCGCCGAGGCCCTGACGCGAATGTTTCAGTCAAGCGGGCGGCAGGTGGTGGATATGACGGGCCTGAAAGGAACCTATGAAGTGTCGGTGGAAATCTCATTTGCCGACTTCGCGCCTCCCGGCGGAGGAATGGGTGGAGGCCCGCCGGGTGGTCCCGGAGGGGGCGGCGCAACGGCAAACGCCTCGCCCGCCACGGCAGCTTCCGACCCGGCAGGCGGCGCGGCATCGGTTTACGCGTCAGTGAAGAAACTCGGACTCAAGCTTGAACCCCGCAAAGCGCCGGTGGAGCAGCTCATCGTCGATCATGTGGAGAAAACCCCCACGGAGGATTGACCCCTGAATGCGGAAGTTTCTGCAACGGGTTCTGATTTTTGTCTTGCTTGCGGCCCCTTCTCTTGCCGCGGCTGGGGAATATCATGGGCAGGTGACCTTCGGCGGCTTGCCGGTTCCCGGCGCGAGCGTCACGGCGACGCAGAGCGGCAAGCAGGTCTCGACCACCACCGGCCCCGACGGAGTTTTCTCCTTTGCGGAGCTCGCCGACGGAGAGTGCTCGATTGAAGTTTTGATGACGGGGTTTTCGCCGCTTCAGCAGCAGGTCACCGTCGGTGCGAACGCCCCGCAAGTGAAGTGGGAATTGAAGCTGCTGCCGCTCGGTCAGATCAAGGCGCAGATCAACCCGCCGGCGCTGGTGACGCGCCCCGCGGCCTCGCAGGCGCCCGGGCAGGAAACCTCCAAAGCGCCGGCTTCCCAGGAAACAAAGGCCAATGCGGGGCAGACTCCGGCGCAGCCCGCGGGCGCCGCCGCGACGCCCCGAACCGCGGCGGCGGCCCAGGCCAGCACCGCTTCCGATCAACCCGCGGAAGCCCTCAACCAGCGCGCCGCGGACGGCTTCCTGATCAATGGCAGTTCGCTGAACGGTGCGTCTTCACCCTTTGCGCAGAGTTTCGCTTTCGGGAACAATCGAGGCGGGCGGCGGGGCCTCTACAACGGCGGAATCGGCGTGAGGTTTGACAATTCCGCGCTCGACGCAAGCCCTTACTCCATCACCGGCGTCAATACTCCCAAGCCCGCCTACAATCGCATCACGGCGCTGGCAACTTTGGGCGG
>JASIKV010000289.1 GCA_030049455.1 Terriglobia bacterium | reverse complement strand
AGCACCGCGACCCATTCTGACGCCACGCTGACCAATGCCGGGCAGACACAAGCGGGGGTGGTGATGGGGACTCCGGCCTACATGTCACCCGAGCAGGTTTCCGGCCGCGCGCTCGACCACCGCACCGACATCTTTTCACTCGGCGTCGTGCTGCACGAGATGGCCACGGGCCAGCGGCCGTTCGCGGGGACTTCCTCCGCCGAACTGATTTCATCGATCATGCGCGACAGCGCAGCGTCGGTGACCGATCTGCGGCCTGACTTGCCCGCCGACCTGGCGCGCATCATCCGCCGTTGCCTGGAGAAAGACCCGCGCTACCGCTTGCAAACCGCGCGCGACGTGAGCAATGAATTCCGCGACCTGGCTAGGCTGGGGTCGCGCTCAGCGGCGGTTTCCACATTAGCGCCGCGCGGGGCGGCCGCTCCCGGCTCGGGACCGACGCGCGCGGACGAGGGCTTCTGGGTCGCCGTCCTGCCGTTCAAATACGCGGGCAGCAATCCTGACATTACTTCTCTCGCGGAAGGACTGACTGACGACATCGTAACGAACATGTCAAAGTTCTCCTACCTGCGGGTCATCGCCCGCAGTTCCACCGCTCATTACGCTCAAAAGGTTGTGGATTTGCGCGCCGCGGCCAAGGACCTCGGCGCGCGCTATGTGATGGAAGGGAGTATTCGCCAGGCGGGGGCGAAGATTCGCATCGCCGTGCAGCTTGTGGATGCCTCGACGGGCGCGAGCCTGTGGGCTGAAACTTACGACCGCGTGTTCACGCCGGAAGCGACTCTCGAACTCCTGGATGATGTTGTTCCGCGCATCGTCGCCACGGTTGGGGATACACAAGGCATTCTGGCCCATAGCATGACCGAATCGCTGCGCAACCGCGCCCCGGAGTCGCTCACACCCTATGAAGCATTGCTGCGCAGTTTTGGGTTCCATCACCATGTCAGCGCGGCGGAGCATCTGGTGGGAAGGATGGCTTTGGAACGCGCCGTGAAACAAGCGCCGGATCGCGCTGATTGCTGGGGCATGCTTTCGTGGCTGTACCGTGCTGAGTACACGCATGGATTCAACCCTCTGCCCGATCCCATGGACCGCTCCCTGGCGGCTGCCCGGCGCTCTGTTGAATTGGCGCCCTCCAATTCGTTCGCGCACGGTGCGCTTGCCTCCGCCTTCTACTTCCGCCGGGAATTCGGAGCCTTCCGCACCTCCGCGGAGCGCGCGCTCGCGCTCAACCGCATGGAAGGATACACAACGGGCTTGCTGGGCTTGCTCTTCGCCTTTTCCGGCGACTGGGAGCGCGGTTGCGCCCTGGCCGAGCGATCCACGCAGCTCAACCCCAATCATCCCGGCTGGTATTGGCTCCCCCTGGTCATGGACGCGTACCGCCGGCGTGAGGGCGAACGCGCGTTGGAGTACGCGCTTAAGGTCGACATGCCGGGCCTCTGGTTCGCACAGATCGCGCTCGCGGTCGTGTACAGTCAACTCGGCCAAATAGAGCAAGCCCGCATCGCCGTTCGCGAACTGCTTTCTCTTCGTCCTGAATTCGCGACCGACGCGCGTCAAGAACTCGAGAAGTGGTTTCATCCGGAGATTGTGGAGCAGATGCTCGGCGACCTGCGCAGCGCCGGGCTGGAAGCGGCGAAAGCGGCTCCCGCGCCTGCCATTTCATCCGCCGTCAGAAGTTCCACAGGGCCGGCGCGAACCGCTTCGGGGCAAACTCGTGCCGACGAGGGCTTTTGGGTCGCCGTGCTGCCGCTCCGGGCGCAGAGCGGTGACGCGGACCTTGAGGCCCTGGCGGACGGTCTTACCGAGGACATTACGTCAGGGCTTTCGAGATTCCCCTACCTTCAGGTCATTGCCCACAACTCGGCCATGGCCTTTAAGGGACGCGCGGAGGATATTCGCACCGTAGGCCGCGAACTGGGCGCGCGTTTTGTGCTGGAGGGCAGCGTTCGCAAGCGGGGCAGCGCCGTTCGCGTCAGCGCGCAACTGTTGGATGCGGCGAGCGGCACCCAGCTTTGGGCGGAAACCTATGACCGCGAAATCAGCCGCAACAACCCCTTCGAGATTCAGGATGATTTGACGGACCACATTGTGACGACGGTCGCAGATGGTTACGGAGTTCTGGTCCGTTCCATTGCCGCCCCCACACGGGAAAGGAACGTCGATGACCTCAGCGCGTCTGAATTGGCGCTGCGCTACTACGCTTTCATGCAGCACGTTGATCCGCAGGAGCATGCCGCGCTCCGTGCCGGCCTGGAACGGGCGCTCGAACGCGAGCCCAACCATGCGACCGCATGGGCCTGCCTTTCCGATTTGTATCTGCTCGAATACCACGACCGGTTCAATCCGCGGGAGAAGCCCATCGAGCGGGCGCGGGAAGCCGCCTGGCGATCCATCAAGATTGACCCCGCCTGCCAGATGGGCTGGAAACAGCTTGCCGAGGTCCACTTCTTCAGCCGCGATTTCAGCGCCTTCCGCGAGGCTGCGGACAAGGCCACCACACTCAATCCGCGGGACAGCGTCACCTCGGCTTTTATGGCCGTCATGATTGCGTATTCCGGGGATTGGGAGCGCGGTGCGGCTCTGGCGCAAAGAACCATGGATCTGAATCGCCATCACCCCGGTTGGTATCACCTCGTGGTGTTCCACCATCAGTACCGCAAACGCGAGTACGAAGCGGCGCTGCAAACCGCCAAGAAAATCAACATGCCAGAATTCCACTGGCCGCAACTGATGGCGGCGGCCGCGTGCGGCATGCTGGGCCGCCCCGAGGAAGCTCAGCCGGCCATCGAGCTTCTGCGCAGATTCAATCCCGCGTTTCTCAATCTCGACACGGTGCGTGAAGATATCGAGAAGTGGCTCCCCGACAGGGAAGCCGTCGAGCATTTATTGCAGGGCTTGCAGAAGGCCGGGTTCAAGTTCGGCCCTGCGGAGTCCGCCGCGAGCGTGGCCGGACTTGGTCCCAAGAGTGAGGCCAGCCGGGCGCCCGCCGATTCGAAACCTGCCGGCGGGCAGGAATCGAGGATCGACTCCGGCCAGGTCCGCGCCGGCGAAGGCTTCTGGGTGGCTGTGCTGCCTTTCAAACACCGCGGACAAGACGGCTCACTGGAAGCCCTGGCGGAGGGAATTACCGAAGAAATCGTTACCGGATTGTCGCGCTTCACCTACCTGCGCGTGATCGCGCGCGGGTCGACTGCCAAGTACTCAAGCGAGTCCGGCGATGTACGCGCCATCGGCAAGGAACTCGGCGCGCGTTACGTGATGGAAGGCAGTCTGCGGCAGGCCGGAGCGAAGCTGCGCCTGGCCGTGCAACTGGTGGACGCGACCTCCGGAGCGCACCTTTGGGCGGAAAACTACGAGCGCACCTTCAGCCCGGAATCCGCTTTTGAGCTGCAGGACGACCTGGTTTCCATCATCGTCTCCACAATTGCCGACATGAATGGGGTGCTGCCGCGCAGCATGAGCCAGGCGGTGCGGAACCGCGCGCCCGAGCAGTTGAGCTCCTATGAGGCCGTGCTGCGCAGCTTCGCCTACTTCGAGATTTTCACACCGGAGGAGCTGACCGCCGGACGCGCGGGGCTGGAAGCAGCCGTGCGCAGAGCTCCGGCTTATGCCGACGCCTGGGCCATGCTCTCCTACCTTTGCGCGCAGGATTATGTGCACGGGTACGATCTCCAACCCAATGCCCTGGAGGCCGCCGCCAGCGCCGCGCGGCGAGCCGTTGAGCTGGCTCCCTCGAACCACCTGGCGTATCTCAGCCTCGCCCAGGCCCTTTCGTTCCAGAAGGATTACGATTCGTTCCGGGAGGCGGCGGAGCGCGCCGTCGCCCTGAATCCCCTGGACGGCAACTCGGTGGCCCTGTTGGGTGAGTTGCTCGTCTACGCAGGCGACACCGAGCGAGGGATGCAATTGGCCGGGAAAGCCAAGCGCCTGAATCCCAATCACCCCGGCTCGTACTGGTTTGCTGATTTCTACAAAGCGTTCTCGCAGGGCGACTACCGCGCCGCGCTGGGCTTCGCGCTGAAAGCCAGGCTGCACGGGAATCCGCTTGCGCCTATGTTCGCCGCCAGCGCCTACGGCCAGCTTGGCGACCGCGAGGGTGGGGCGAAAGCTCTCAGTGAGTTGATGAAATTCCGCCCGGAACTGCCCGCCCTGATGCGCAAGCAGGTGGCAAAGGTCTGGAACCCCGAGTATGGTGAGCGATTTCTGGACGGCTTGCGAAAGGCGGGAATGGAGATTCCCGATCCCGGCGCCGGGCTGAAGCAGGATGGGAAGGTGTCGTAGAGACCGTCTCGCCGAGGCGGGACCGCAATTTCATCATTGATGCAATAAGGGTTGTGGCGATGCCGCCTGGGCGGGATTGCCGGGACGAATTAGGAGTGCCACTGCAGCGGGGAGGAGGACCTATGGCAGGAGCCAAGCTCGTCGTGATGTACCCTCAGCCAAAAGATATTGTGGCTTTCGAAAAGGTCTACAAGGAAGAGCATTT
>JASIKV010000288.1 GCA_030049455.1 Terriglobia bacterium | reverse complement strand
ACGGCGCATTTCATGGACCTGGCCAAAGCCGAACCGGTTTATCAGTCCGCGGCAATTTCCATCGAACGGGACGTGCCATTTTCCATCGCTATTTCCGTGGGGGCGAACCACAGCGTGGGGCGCGACCTGCTGGTGGGCGACGGCGTCGTCAATCCCAACGCCATCAGCCCCGCCGACATGATTTATGGCGACAACCTTTACACTTATGCATTCCGCGCGACGCTTCAGCCTTATCCCCAGTATCCCGGCTTCGAGCTTTACGGCCAGTATCCCGCCGGGCGCTACCAGCGCGATTCCGGCTATCTCCGCATCGAGAAGCGCGCCTCCTTCGGTTTGACCTTCACGGCCTATTATTCAATTTCCAAACAGATGGATGACTACTCCGGCCCCTACGGCAACCAGGATTTCTTCAATTTGAACGACGACTGGTCCGCCACGTCTTACAACACGCCGCAATATCTGACGCTCAGTTATGTCTATGATTTTCCCTTCGGACCGAATCAGGCGTTGCTGAATTACACCGGCATCACGGGCGCGCTGGTGCGCGGATGGTCGCTGAGCGGCGACGCCTACTGGAATGACGGAACGCCGCTGGCGCCGCATCCGGAGTTCAACAATACCGGCGACGTGCTGCCCACGCTCAACGTGAACGTGGTGCCGGGCGTGGACCCGCACGTTTCAAACCCCGGCCCGGCGGAGTGGTTCAACCCGGCCGCCTTCATTCAGCCCCCGGACTTCACCATGGGTGACGCCTCGCACACGATTTCCGGTCTGCTGGGGCCCGGTTATAATTCCATGGACATCAGCCTGGGAAAGCGTCTGCCCATCGGGGGCGAGCGCGTGTTTGAATTCAGCGCTCTTGCCCTGGACGTCCTGAACCACGCGAACTGGAATTATCCTGACACCATGATCGGCTCGGCCAGCGAGCCCAATGTGGACGCGGGGAGAATCATCGGCTCGCACGGTGGGCGCGTTATCCAACTCGGGCTGAAATTCAGCTTCTGATGCTCCGAATCTCCCACCTGATCCTCGCGCTTCTTACGGCGGCAATTCCGCTCGCCACCGTTTCGGCGCAGACCCCCAGCATTTCCGTCCCTGCCTGGATTGACGAAGGCGAATGTGGATCTGCCCCCAGGTTTGAAGCCACTCTGAACGGAAAGCCCGCGCGGGTGATCTCCCAATCGGGTCCGGGAAGCGACCAGATGATTCTGGTGGTTACGGATTTTACCGGCGACTTATCGCTGGTGGAGGCCGCCAAGCAGGCGCTGACACAGCAAATCTCCAAACTGAAATCCAACACTTGGGTGGGGCTGATGCGGGATCAGGACGGATTGCACGTGCTCGCCGACCCCAGCCCCAACCGCCAGCCCTTGATGCAGGCCCTCAACGATCTTGCCAGCACCGGCAAGCCGGGTTTGTTTGAATCCGTCACCCCCGCCCTGACATTGGCGGACAACATTCTGCGCAAGTCGCCCGTTCGCATGGCCGTTCTGTACATCACCGACAGCAGCATCTATAATTACCGCGAGGATTATACGAACCCGGTGATCAATGCCAGTGATCCCCACGACGTCAGCCGGGTCTTTCCCGACGCCCTGATTCAGGACAAGATTGCCCGCCTCTCGGAAGACGTGAGTGGGCTGGAAGCTCCGCTCTTTGTAGTTCACATTAACTACCGCTCAGATACTCTCAACCTCTCTTATCAAAACGGACTTGTGACCCTGGCCGATGACACGGGCGGGAACGGACAGGTGTGCCGGTCCGTGGGCGAGGTTCCGGATGCCATCGCCACCGCTTTCGATCGGATTGCAAACGAGTGGCGGCTGAACCTGGCGATCCCCCCGAAATTTCACAGTAACGCGCAAATCCGGCTGACAGCGCCCTGCGGCGGTGAGGATGCGCGGCTTTCCTGGCGCGTGCGGCTGCGCCCGAAGGAGGGTTAATGCGATCCCTGCGTCTACGATTTGTTTTTGAACTGATTCTGGCGGCGACTCTCGTGGTTTCCCTTTCGATGATGTGGCGCCAGTCGCGGCGAATCGCCGATTACCAGCGCCGCCAGGTGGAGGATACTCAGGCATGGCGTCTGCTTGAGAAGGTCCAGCAGAAGAAGGAGGCGCAAAGCGCTCCCCCGGCGCCGCAAGAAGAGGCTGCGCCCGCCAACCCCAACCAGGCCAGTATCGCCAAACGCGAGGCGGTCATTGAGCGGCTGGATCGTGAGCTCGCCGAAACCCACGTGACCCTCACGGATCTGCAGTCCCAACTTTCGAGTTCAAACCAGCAAAACGCGCAGGCGGCGGCCGACGCAGAGGCTCGCCTGCAAAAGCAACAGGCAGATTCACAGGCTCAAATCGATGACCTGCAAAAGAAGCTTGACGCCGCGCTTACCCAGGCCGACATCGCCCGTCAGCGCACTGCCGCGCTGGAAGCCGACAATTCCAAGTTGAAGACGAGTACCGAGGCGGCCACAACCCAATCGAGCGATGTCTCGCGCACCATCGCCAGTCTTCAGGAACTGGAAAACCGCCGCGAGGTTTATTTGACTTCAATTCTCCGCCGCTACCGTGACATCACCAGTGAATTCCGCGCGATGAGCAGCATGCTGGACACCGGCCGCGACCCGGGCTCCGGCGCGTGCAGCGGTGCGGTGCTGAGCCGCATTCAGAATGCGGTGACCTCCGCGGACGACGATATGCGGCAGTTGAGCGAGTTGAATGCGCGGTCGCAAAAGCTCGAAAAGCAGCTTTTGAAGAAGTGATGATTATTCTGTAGCAGCGCTCGATGAGCGTCGCGTGGTGCTCCGAGGCTGGTGCGGACTCCTAAGTTAGGCAATCTGCGATTAATGTGAGACGCAGAGGTTGAAAAGCATCTCTACGGCAGCCGGTGGCTATGCGGCTGAGGAAAGCCGCGCTACAACTCCGGACCGTGCGAAGCCGCCTCCAAGATTCAAACTGGCCCACAACGAAATTTGCCTGTGCCTTGACATTTAGTTCCATTGTCAATAGATTGCTGGCATCTGTTCAATCTTGGATGCTTGGGGAGGTGCGTCATACCCCAGGGTCTGTGCCTCAAAGATAAATGGGAAAGCGCAGTAGGGCGCAGGTTGGCTCGCAGTGGCTCATGGGGGCTTATGCTGATTCTCTTGGTGGCGTTCGGCCCCCTGATCAGAATGGAAGGGTCGCCTGCGCCGCCATCCGGCGCCAGCCTGGCGGCAAGCTCGCCCCCTACCTCAACTCTGCCGTCCGGCGAACTCTTCACGCTTCGCGGAAATATCCGTCCCGAAGCCATGAATCCCGCCAATGATCGTGGGCCGGTCTCCGATGATTTGCAGCTTCCCCATCTGCAACTCTTGTTGCAAAGGTCCGCAGCCCAAGAGCAGGCGCTCGAGCAATTCATCGATGAACTCCACGATCCCAAGTCGCCGCTCTTCCACCACTGGATCAGCGCCGCAGAATTCGGGCAGACCTACGGCGTGGCTCCCGCGGATATCGCCCTCGCTACGAACTGGCTTGAATCGCAGGGTTTTCAGGTAAACCTGGTTTATCCCAGCCGCATGGTCATCGACTTCACGGGAACAGCGGGGCAAATCCGCCAGGCGTTTCATACGGAAATTCACAACTTGATGGTGAATGGCCAGCCCCACATCGCCAACATCAGCGATCCCATGATCCCGCTGTCGCTTGCTGCCATCATCAAAGGCATCGTCTCGCTGAATGACTTTCGGCCCAAAGCGATGCACGAACCCAGGTCGCAGTACACGGTCGGCGGTGGCACGTATTTGCTGACCCCGCCCGATCTGTGGACGATCTACAACTTCACGCCGGTCTTTACGGCGGGTTATTCGGGCCAGGGTCAGACCATCGCGATTATCCAGGATAGCGACCTGTATTCGACATCAGACTGGGGCAACTTTCGCTCGACCTTCGACCTCAACACATCGTTTCCGTCGGGCTCGCTCACCACCGTCCATCCGGCCAGCAGCCCCGTCAATAACTGCGCGGATCCCGGTTTCAACATCGACGACGACGGCGAATCGGCCCTCGATGTGGAATGGTCCAGCGCCGCGGCGCCCAACGCAGCGATCGAACTGGCGTCCTGTAACGACACTAACACCACTTTCGGCGGCTTCCTGGCTCTCCAAAACCTTTTGAATGGCGCCGGAATGCCGCCGGCGATCATGAGCGTGAGTTTTGGTCAGGCCGAGACCTATGCGGGCGCTGCCTATCTCGCGTTCATCAACTCGATTTACCAGCAGGGGGTGACAGAGGGGGTCTCGATCTTCGTGTCCGCCGGTGATGCCGGAGCCGCCACAGCCGACCAATTCACCGGGGCGGGGTACGTGCAATCCGGGATTACCGTCAACGGATGGGCCTCAACTCCCTATAACGTGGCGGTGGGAGGAACAGACTTTGGCGATTCCTATCTGAACCAAAACGCTGCCTACTGGAACTCCACCAACTCCGCCACCTACGGGTCGGCGCTTTCGTACATGCCGGAGATTCCCTGGAACGACTCCTGCGCGAGTGTGCTGGCTGTGGACTACGCGAGTTACTTTTACCAAGAGTCTTTCTTCCCTACCTATGGCGCCAATTCATTGTGCAATTCTTCTTACTCTTCATTCTCCCTCAACACCGCCGCCGGGGGCGGCGGCCCCAGCGCCTGCGCCACGGGCGTGCCCGACATTTTGCCGGTTGTCGGCGGCACCTGCGCGGGATACCCCAAACCCTCCTGGCAGTCCGGCTTCATAGGGAACCCCAGCGATGGCGTGCGCGACCTTCCCGATGTGTCGCTCTTCGCTTCTGACGGCTTTTTTTGGGGGCATGCCTACGTCTACTGCTTTACGGATGCTGGTGAGGGGGGGATGAGTTGCAGCAAGCCGCCCTACGCCTGGGCCCAGGCGGGTGGCACTTCGTTCGCCTCCCCGATCATGGCGGGCATCCAGGCGCTGATCAATCAAGCTACCAGCAGCACTTGGGGAAATCCCAATCCTGCCTACTACGCGCTCGCCGCCGAAGAATACGGCGCCACGGGCACCACCACCTGTACATCCAGCCTGGGGAATACAGTGGCGGCCAACTGCGTTTTCTATGACCTCACCCAAATCCCGCTTATATGGACTGAGATTGGCAGCTACGGGGCTGACACTGACCTTCCCTGCAAGGGCCCGGATTGCTATTCGCCCGAAGGCAGCAATTATGGCGTGCTCTCCACTACCAGCGCCTCGTACCAACCGGCCTTCACGGCCGCAACCGGGTGGGATTTCGCGACCGGCATCGGCACGGTGAATGTTTCGAACCTGGTGAGTAGTTTCACTTCCAATACGGCGTCGTTATCCTCTTCCGGCCTCGACTTTTCCGCGGCTCCCGGGAACACCAGCGCGGCGCAGAATGCCACCATGACCAATACCGGGACGGGCAGCATGATTATTCTCTCGGATTCGATCACCGGAACCGACGCCGGCGACTTTACGAAGACCACCGACACCTGCGCGGGCGCCACGCTGGCGCACAATCAATCCTGCTCGGTCAGCCTGACCTTCACCGCTCCATCGATGGGAACCTTCAACGCCGCGCTGAATTTTACCGACATCGCTCCGCACTCGCCCCAGTCGGTCAGCCTGACGGGCACGGGCGCCCAACCCGGCCCCGTGGCGAGTTTGTCCACCAATTCGCTTACCTTCCAACCCGTTCCCGTGGGCAGCGCCAGCACTCAACCCGTCACCCTTAGCAATACAGGTACAAACTCACTTGCGCTCTCTGCAATTACCGTCAGCGGGTATTTCGCCCAGACAAACAACTGCGGTACTAGCTTGACCGCCGGCGCCAATTGCACCATCAACGTCACCTTCCAGCCGCGAGGGCCAGGGGCCTCTACGGGCGCGCTCACCGTTTCCGACAATGCCTCCGGCAGCCCGCAGACCGTTGCGCTCAACGGAACCGGAGTGGTATTCACGGCCGGGCCGAACCCGCCCGTGATCGCACCTCCGCCGGCAGTCCCGCAACCGGGCAATCCGTCGCCCGCACCCAAGGCCGATCCGTTAAAGGGAAAACCCATCAAGGAAGAGCCAATCGGTCAAACTCCGCCCAAATCGGATTGAGGCAAAGCGGGTAGCGCAGAGTCTCAGACTTCAGAGACTCTGCGGCTTTTCAGTCGGCGACACGCGGGTAGCGCATCCATCGGAGTTTATGTATGCGACCCGCATCCTACGGGGCATTGGCGTGTCAAAAACAGTGGGTAGCGCAGAGTTGTTCCGTTTCTTGAGCTACTCTGCGGCCCTCATCGCTTTGCAAAATTCGTAGATCCGTGATGCCAAATTACGTGCCGCAGAGTAGGGTACACCACGCCCAACTCTGCGCTACCCTAAATCCTTACGCAGCCAATCGACCGTGCGGCGCAGGCCGTCTTCGAAAGAAACCAGCGGCTCATACCCGAGCGCGGCGCGCGCCAGCGAAATGTCGGCGGTTGAGTGCTTCACGTCGCCCGCGCGCGGCGGGCCGTATTGCGGCTTCACTTGCTTTGCGAAAATTCCATTCAGGATGGTGATGGTCTGATTCAGCGTGGCGCTTTTGCCCGTGCCCACGTTGAGTATTTTTCCCGCCGCCGCGGGCGCCGTACAAGCGCGCAGCGATGCATCCACGACGTTCGCGACGTAGGTGAAGTCGCGCGACTGCTCGCCGTCGCCGAAGATCACGGGCATCGCGCCGCGCAGGTAGGCGACGATGAATTTCGAAAGCACTCCCGTGTAGGGCGACTTCGGGTCCTGGCGCGGGCCGAAAATATTGAAGAACCGCAGCGAGACAGTTTCCAGCCCGAAATTGTCGTTGAAAATCCGGCCGTAATATTCGCCGGCCAGCTTGGTGACGGCGTAGGGCGAGAGCGGCTGCGGCGGCTGCGTCTCAACGCGCGGCAGAGCAGGATCGTTTCCATAAGCCGCTGCTGTGGCCGCGATCACCACGCGCTTTACCTTCGCGTCGCGCGCCGCCAGCAGAACGTGTACCGTGCCACCCAGGTTCACCTGCGTGGTTTCGACCGGATCCTCCATCGAGCGCGCCACCGACGCCAGAGCCGCCAAATGAATCACGTAATCCACGCCGGCAAAGAGCGGGCGAATGGAATCCAATTCACGAATGTCCGCCTTTCGGAAGTCGATTTTGCTCCGCACGGCGGCAAGATTCACTTCCCGGCCCGTCGCCAGATTGTCAAGAATGCGCACGGATTCGCCGCGGTGAACCAGTTCCTCGATGATGTGCGAGCCGATAAATCCCGCGCCGCCCGTGACCAGGTAATGCGCCACGCTCCGCCTCCATTGCCTGCCGAAGCAAAAAGCTTAACACGAGCGTGGAATTGGTTGCGCCCCGGTTTGAATTCTGCAGCCTCTGTGTTGTCCTCGCAGGTGGTGGGCGCTTGAGGCTTCCCCCGTAGTTCGCGGCCTAGGGCCGAGAGCAGATCGGTCGAGGCTCCCCGCAGGGGAGCGAATTGAATAGCCGGGGGCGCTGCCCCCGGCTATCCATATCACGCCCCTGCGGGGCTAAGACTCAATGGGTTCCACAAGGTTCTGCAACAGCTTCCACCTGGAAGGGTTCCGGGAGGTGGTT
>JASIKV010000287.1 GCA_030049455.1 Terriglobia bacterium | reverse complement strand
GTAGCCGCACATGCGCTTGTAGCGCGCCAGCACGTCGCACACGATGGTGGTGTACGCCGTCCCCACGTGCGGCCGGGCGTTGGGATAGTAGATGGGGGTTGTGAGATAAAACGTCTTCATGCTTCGATTGCCCTCGGATTCCCGTGGAACGAAATTCAGCCACTCTCCTCGCGCGCCGCGTGAGTTCAATCATTGCTTCGCACTGAATTTGGAGAGTCTGGCGTTGAGGGTCTTCACTACGGCCTGGCCACAGGATGCTCAAGCCGCTCGATGCGATCTTCCAGACGGGAATTCTCTGCCTTGATAAAGTCCTTCAGGTCATTAAAGCGCTGGTTCATGTCGCCGAATCTCTGGTTAATGTCGTCGAATCTCCGGTTCATACCCTCGAACCGTTGATTAATGGAATCGCGCAGATCATCAATGCGCCGGTTCTGAAAATAGAAGCCAAACAGATAGCCGACTACGATAATGACGGCAGCGCTCAGGTTGAAAATCCCGTTCATAGATGCATTCTATCTCTTTCTCGAACCCATGGCTAGTCTCTCCATTAGCGCGTCATAACCTTTAGGCCCCGCTCTGCTTCAGGTAAGCAGCTTCAGCGGCGGCGATGACCTGCTTCAGCGGCACGGACTTCTGCGCGGCCAGCCGCTGGCAGTCGTCGAATTCCGGCGCGGCGTTCATCACCTTGCCGTCGTGCTTCGCCACTTTGATTTGCACTGCGCCATACGGAGTCTCCACCGTCACACGCTCGCGCGCCAGCACCTTGCGCTTTGCCGCAAAGATGCGCAAGCCGATGGTGGTGGTCTGCTCGAAGATCAGGCCGGAGAGCGCATCGGCCCTGGCGGGATCGCAGATCAGGCTGATGGTCAGGCCGGGGCGGTTCTTCTTCATCTGCGCGGAGGTGCACGTGACGTCAAGCGCGCCCGCCGCCAGCGCCTGTTCCAGAAAATAGCCGTAAAGCTGCGGGCTCATGTCATCCACGTTGGCTTCAATCACGGAGACCGAGTCGTCAGGAGCGGGCGGCGGCTCGGGAGGAGCTTCGCGGTCGGAAGTCTTTCGCCTTGCCTCATAAATGCGCAGGCCGCGCGCCGCGGTTTTTTCGAAGAGGAATTGTGACAGCTCATCGCTCTTTGCGGGGTCACACACCACGCTCACCAGGTGGCCGGGCCGATCCGTTTTGGACTGCGTAGCGCTGGCGGAAACGTCGAGCGCGCCCGCGGCGATTGCCTGCGCAATAAACTCGCCATAAGCCTGCGGCGTCATTCCGGGCAGGCTGGCCTCAATGATGGAAACGACTTCATCACCCGGCAGTCCCGGGTGGGCGGCAGCGCCTTCAACCGATTCGCCGATTAAAATCCGGGCAAGGTTGGGATGGCCGGGCAGTTCCTTCTCTCCCGCGCCGTAACCGATCCTGGCAATCATCATCGAAGGGAAGGGCCCGAAGCTCGAGGCCAGGTTGGCCACCAGCGCCGCACCCGTGGGTGTAACCAATTCTCCCTCCACGCCTGAGGAGTAGACCGGGATATCCTTCAGCAGTTCCGCGGTGGCGGGAGCGGGAACGGGCAGGCTGCCGTGCGCAGCCTCCACCCTTCCGCCGCCCACGTTCAAGGGCGAGCAGATCAGTTCGGAAATCTCCAGCAGATCCAGGGCGACGCACGTTCCCACGATGTCAATAATGGAATCCACGGCGCCGACTTCGTGGAAATGGACCTCACCGGGTGAAACGTTGTGCAGTTTGCCCTCCACCTCGGCAAGGTGCTTGAAGATTTTCATCGCGTGGCCGGTGGCATTGGTGGGCAGCGATGCCTTGTCGATCAGCACCAGGATGTCCGTCAGCGTGCGATGCGGTTGATCGCCCGGAACGCGAATTTCCACGCGCGTGCCCACCAGCCCGCCGCGCACCGCGCGCGTGCGCTTGAATTCGTAGAATCCCAGCGTCAGCTTTTTCAATTCGGCAAACAGTTTGTCCACGGGAACGCCCGCGTCAATGAGCGTGCCCAGAAACATGTCACCGCTGATGCCTGAGGAACAATCCAGATAAGCTCGTTTCATGTCAACCTCGCTCGAGTATCTCCATGCGCGCACCATTTGAACCGGCGGGCGTGTTGAGGGGCAGGAGTGGGATAGGGCGGCACCTTGAGAAAGCAACGGCTGCGCCGCCTCAAAACTCTTCCCCAATTCTCGACAGGAAATTCTGCCGGAAATTGGATACTATGCTTGACCGCGAAGAGCTTGTCAATGCATTGAGGCGCGGGAAAACGCTCGTTGATCCGGAAATTGCCGGAGGCATGAAGAACCGAAAACAATTCGCTCTCCTGATTTGCCTTTTGCCGGCGCTTGCAACCTCCGGCCGCGCGCAAAGCGATGCGTCGAATCCTCCCTACGATGCGGCCGTGGCCGTAAACGTGATGGTCCCCATGCGCGACGGCGTCAAACTGGCGACGGACGTCTACATGCCTGCCCTTGACGGTCAATTGGCGTCGGGCAGATTCCCCGTGCTTGTCTCGCGCACGCCGTACGGAAAAGTTGCGGCCAACGCCCCTGCCGGCTCAGATGAAACTGCCCGCTACTTTGCGCAGCGTGGTTACGTCGTGGCCGTTCAGGATTGCCGCGGCCGCTACAACTCCGAAGGAACTTTTTATATCGACATCAACGAAGGCCGCGACGGATACGACACGGTGGAATGGGCGGCGCGCCAGCCGTGGTCCAACGGAAAAGTGGGGACCTACGGCGCGTCGTACCTGGCACAGACGCAAAACGCGCTCGCGGCGCTGCGCCCGCCGCACCTGGCCGCGATGTTCGTTGAAGTTGGAACCTCCGACTATTACCAAGAGGCTTCTTACCGCGGCGGAGCATTCTATCTGCTGCACAACCTCGTCTACCCGCTGACCCTCGGCTCGACCAGTCCTGAGGCGCAGCGCGACCCGGCATTGAAGGCCGCAATGCTCTCCATGCTTCACGAGCACATTGGCGACTGGCTGCGCGCTTATCCGTTCCGTCCGAACGGCTCGCCCTTGTTGCTCGATCCGATCTACCAGCGTTGGTTTCAGGATTTCATCGACCATCCCACCTTCGACGACTATTGGAAGCAAAACGGCTTCAACTTCGAACTCGCCTACGACAAATACCCGGACGTTCCCATTTACTTCATCAGCGGCTGGTACGACCTGTTCGAGCGGGGCACGCTGCACAATTACATGGGACTCGCGCCGCGCCACAAATCCGCAACCAAGCTCTTGATGGGACCGTGGGTGCATGGAATCGGGCCGCGCGTGGCCGGCGGCGTGGATTTCGGCGCGGACGCTCAAGTCAATTTGCTCGCCGAGCAACTCCGCTGGTTCGAACAGGTGCTGAAGGGCCGGGATACCGGGATTCTGCAGGAGCCGCGCGTGCGATACTTCACCATGGGAGGTGGAGACGGATTGCGCGACGCCAACGGCCACATGCAGAACGGCGGCGAATGGACGACGGCCTCCGCATGGCCGCCGCCCGGCGCATCGAAGCATGCATTCTTCCTACACGCGGACGGCAGCTTGAGCGAGCGGGGTCCGGGTGACGAGCCGCCGAGCCGATACACGTTCGATCCGCGCCATCCCGTTCCCACCATCGGCGGGCAGATCGATTCCGGCAAAGATCTTTCGCCCGACGGCGCGCGCGACCAGCGCTGCGACCTGAAGATTTTCGGTTGTGAAGATAATCTTCCTCTCGCGGCGCGGCGCGACGTGCTGGTTTTCGAAACGCCGCCGCTGACTTCGGACCTGACCATCG
>JASIKV010000286.1 GCA_030049455.1 Terriglobia bacterium | reverse complement strand
ATATCGGTTCCTTCGACCTCGACGGGATAGGTTGCCAGTTTGATGGAGCTCATCCCCACTTTTTCGCCCGTGCAGACGTTGTATTCCCACATGTGCCAGGGGCAGGTGACGACCTCGCCTTCCAACATGCCTTCGCCAAGAGGGCCTCCCTGGTGGAGACAAGTGTTATCCGTCGCGTAAATCCTTCCCGCCACGTTGTAGAGGGCGATCGACTTGCCGTTGGCTTCCACGGTCATTGCGGCGCCAGGTTTCAGGTCAGAAGTGCTGGCGACTTTCAAAAAGTTTGCCATGGGGATCTCCTCGGAAGATTACAGCCGGGACCCGCAGGGCTCACCGGACATCCGGCTGCTGGCGATCGTCTGTTGATCTTGCGGCCTTGTGCAAGAAAAATCGGCTTAGCCAAGCTGTACGAGTTCCGGCGTTCCCGCCTTTCCAATGTGAATGCTTTTCTTGAACTCGTCAATCATGCTTGCATCCAAACGAACGTCGGTTGGGCGATTCCCCAGCGACATGCCGTCGATTTTCTCTTGCAGCTTCAGAAGGGCGTAAAAGAGATTTTCCGGGCGGGGCGGGCAGCCGACAACATAAACGTCCACCGGCACGATCTTGTCCACTCCCTGCAGGACGGCATAGGTATTGAAGGGGCCGCCCACGCTCGAACAGGCTCCCATGGAAATGCACCACTTCGGGTCGGGCATTTGCTCCCAGATGCGCTTGACCACCGGCGCCATTTTCAGCGTCACGGTTCCGGCCACGATCATCAAGTCCGCCTGGCGCGGGCTGGGACGAAAGACTTCCGCGCCGAAGCGCGCCATATCAAAGCGCGATGTGGTGGAGGCAATCATTTCAATCGCGCAGCAGGCCAGGCCGAAAGTCAGCGGCCACAACGAAGATTTGCGCGCCCAATTGAAAACGTAATCCACCGACGTGATGATGAAGTTCTTTTCGAATCGGTTCTCGATAAATCCCATGCCCAGCCTCTTTTTCTGACTTATGCCCCGCGGTGATTGGAAGCGGTCTTATTATACCCCGACGAACGTATGGGTTTGAAGAATTTGGCGGGGTTTCGTCACCTTGGGCGTGAGGAGTCTCAAGGCCTCCCGGCAGAGCCTGCCACGCCTCAAAGGATTCTCGCCCGCGCTCATCAGTGCAATCAGGCTCAAACTGCTTGTCCTGCTCGCACGGGTTGTGGCAGGCTGGTTTGGAGGATTCCTGACAAACGGCAATCGCACGATGGAGACCATGTCCGCTGAAGAACATCGCGACGCCGCACCCGGCCGATGGCGTGGGTGGGGGATTTTCGTAGTTCTTGCTCTTACCTTTGCGGCCTACGCTCCGACGCTGACTTACCAATTCGTGCACGACGACCGAGGGCAGATAGTTGACAATCCCGCCGTGCACACCTGGTCCGCCCTCCCCAGTTACTTCACTGCGCAGGTATGGGCAGGGATCATGCCGTGGGACAAGGGGAACTATTACCGCCCGCTCTTTCTCATTTGGTTGCGCATCAACGAGATGCTGTTTGGGAATCACGCCTGGGGATGGCACCTGACCACGGTTCTGGCTCACGTGCTGGTGACGTTGCTGGTTTACCTGCTCGCCTTGCGTCTGGGGACCGGACGTGACGTGGCTTTGATGTCGGCGCTGATTTTCGGCCTCCATCCGGTGCACATCGAGGGAGTGGCGTGGATTTCCGGAGTAACCGAGCCGCTATTGGGAATCCTCCTGATTTCCTCATTCCTTTTCTACCTCAATTGGCGCGCTGAGAAAGCAGTACGCTGGCAACTTCTCTCGCTCGCGACGTTTGCGCTCGCCATCCTGGAAAAGGAAACTGCATTAATCCTTCCCGGCCTTCTGCTTGCCTACGAATGGACGATGGGGAGAGATGGATCAGACAAGCCTCCAGTGCTGGGCCCTCAGGCGAACGCTTCTGGAGGGTTGCTCATGGATCACGGGAGCATCCTGCGCTGGTGCGGCCAAAACTTGAAAAGGATCTGGCCATATTTTGTTCCCATCGCGATTTACATTCCGATGCGGATTCACGCCCTTCAGGGATTCAGCCATGCGATATCACAGATTTCGGTTTGGCAGGTGGTTCTAACCTGGCCGTTACTCATCGCATTTTGGATTCGCCACCTCATTTGGCCCGCGGGGTTGGCCACCTTTTATAACCTCACCGTCGTAGGTCAGCCGACATTCGGGAACTTCACTCTCCCCATGATCTTTGATCTCGCTGTGGCAATCGCTTTGATCGCTTTCGCCCGAAAATCCTTGCAGGCGAAGTTCTTTGCGGCCTGGCTGGTCTTGCCGCTCATTCCGCCATTGAATCTTCGTGTTTTCCTTTCCGATGACTTCGCTCACGATCGTTATCTTTACCTGCCCGTGGCGGGCTTTGCAGTCCTTCTGGCCATGTTGCTGCGAAGGGTGTGCAATGGGCCGCCTCGATGGTTCGGCCTTCCCGCCCGGTTTACGTGCACAGGTCTGGTTCTGGCTGCCGCCATGATTTTCGGGATCAATTCTGAAAGCTCCTACTTCAAAGACAACATGACGTTCTACGCCTACACCCTCACCAAAACACCGCATAATCCTTACGCCGAATCCAACTACGGCATTCTGCTGGCGGAGCGTGGCCGCCTCGATGAGGCGCTTAAATTTTTCCTCGACGCGGTGCACTGCCACCCGGATTACTTCAACGCCGCTTTCAACCTGGGATTGACCTATTACAAGCTGGGGCGGCTGCCTGAGGCGGAGCAGTCTTTTCTCAGGGCGATTCACATTGATTCCGGGAAGCCGGACACTTACTTTTACCTGGGCTTGACACTCCTGAAGTCCGGCCGGACGCCCGAGGCAATTTCCTGCCTGCGTCAGGCCATTGCTCTTCACCCCACAGGGTATGCGTATCACTTTGCGCTGGGAGTGATGTTAAAAACGCAAGGTGACCTGTCGGGCGCGCGGCGGGAGTTCCGCGAGGAATTAGCAAATTATCCTCAGGAACAAAGTGCGGCACAGCAGGTGAGCGAGCTTGAAGGGAAATGAACCGTTTGGCGCTTCGTCCGCGCAATTGCTGGAAGCGCCGCCTATCGGGAGGGAAGATTGCCAAGAACGCGCGCCGCTCCCGCCTTGTCCCCGGCAGCCTCGAGTGCGGCGGCCTCCGCAATATAAGCCTGCCTGTAGTCAGGGTCCGTCTCTCGCGCGGAGTGAAA
>JASIKV010000285.1 GCA_030049455.1 Terriglobia bacterium | reverse complement strand
GCTCGACTTCCGTTGACGTCACCATTCGCGGCGTGGGCGGGCACGGCTCGCAGCCGCAAGTGGCGAAGGACCCCATCGTGGAGGCGGCGGAATTCATTCTGGCGATCCAAACCATCGTGAGCCGCGAGGATTCGCCCTTTGACCCCGCCGTGGTCACGGTCGGCTCGATCCACGGCGGCACTCGGTATAACATCATTCCCGATGACGTGCATTTGCAGCTCACCATTCGGACTTACAAGGAAGAAGTGCGGCAGCACATTCTGGCTGCGCTCGATCGCATCGCGAAGGGAATTGCCGAGGCCGACGGAATCCCCGCTTCGCGCGCGCCTATTGTAGCGGTCAGCGACAGCGAATATACACCGGCGACTTACAACGATCCGCAATTGACGGAACGCCTGATGGGGGTTTTCAAGACCGCCCTGGGCGCGGAAAATGTGGAAAAGGGTAGCCCCGTCATGGGCAGCGAGGATTTCTGCCGGTTCGCACTGGAGAACCACCAGATTCCGATTTGCATGTTCGAACTGGGCGCCGTTGATCCCGAAAAATTGGCGGAGAGCGAGCGTACCGGAGTCCCGCTGCCGGGCCTGCACTCCAGCCGCTGGGCGCCGGTTCCCGATCCCACTATCCGCACGGGGGTCAAGGCGATGACGAGTGCGGTTTTGGATTTGATGAAGAAGTAGTTGGAGCAGTGGCCGCGCCCAAGCGGTATTGCGGCGACGGTGAAGCGCGGTCCCTACAACCCTTTGTGGCAATGGAATCACTTGCTTTCGCGAAAGCGGCCAAGGACTACATCAGGCCAGGTAAGGCTGTCCAGGGTCTTGCCAAGCTCCAGAAACTCGCCAAGCTGACGGGCATTCAATCCTGGCAGCACGCTGCTGGCGGAAATCTTGGCGTACTCGCGATCTCGAAGCTGATGGATGACCAGGTTTTCTCCATCGTAGGTCCAAACTTCCGGAATTCCGAGTTCGGCGTAGATCGGAAACTTCCCCACCACCGGATGTGTGACTACGATTTCGACAACGATATCGGGAGGGGGATCCGTAGCCGTGTCCATCCGCTTTTTCCCACGCATTTGGCGAATATGCGAAATGTAAAAGCAGGTATCCGGCTCAAAGCCTTGCCTTCTGGGATCATTTTTGAAGGTGGTGGAGCCCAAATCCAATAAGTCGATTCGCATCTCACGCGCGAGTAACTTGACCAGATCGGATATCAGTCGGTTGTACCACTCGCGCTCAGGCGATGGGCTCATAACTTCAAGAACTCCCCGGTCATAGGTAAACCGCGGCGCGCTGTAACTGATGTGATCTTCGAGCAGGCGCTCGTAAGTTTCCCAACTTACGTTTCGCATTACCACGCGCTGTTCTTGCGAGCAATCCACAGTGGGCATAACCACGGCTCCGAGTGAACAATCTCTACAGGGCTTATTCTATCTCGCCCTATCCAGAGATTCAAATTTGCATCACGCTCAGGCATTCAATTTGGCAGGCTCAGGACTGCGCCGAACTCTCGCCCGCCGGTTCCTCGCCCTTGAAGTAGGAATCCACGGCGGCCTCCACGCTCTCGTACAGGTCGAATACCGTCGCAAGCTTGGTGATGGCCAGGACGTCGCGCATCTTCTTGGTCAGGTTGGCCAGTTTCATCTCGCAGCCGCGCGTCAGGGCGGAAGTGCGGGCAGCAATGATGGCGCCCAGGCCGCCGCTGTCGATGAAGCTCAGGCTGCCCAGGTCGAGCACGATGCGCGTGTTCCATCCCCATTTCTGTTTGATCCAGTCACTCTTTTCGAGTACCTCGTAAACTTTGCCGCGAAAGTCCATGCTCTCCTGCCCGAGCACCAGGCGGCCCGCCGGCTCAAGAATGATGATTCCGCGCAACTCCTTTTCATGAACGACAATCGCCATGCTGGTCTCCTTGGGGTATGGGAATTGAACCGCAATCTACCGGGTGGATTTCGCCAACAAGGCGAGCACGATACCAACCCTTTGTTACATTAATGTGAAGGCAGGCGCTTACGCTTGGGAGCCGGCCGGTCCGGTTTGCCCGGCGGTCTGCTGCGCGCCACTGATGATCTCCCCTGCCATCACGGCATTGCGCACCTGCTCGAAGAAATCCGCCATGCCTCCCGGGCTGTGGGGCATCATGATGGTATTGGAATGGGCGGAGGCGCCAATTTCCTTCAACGTATCGAAATACTGGGTTAACAGGACAAGCATCATGACGTCTTTGGCCGTTGTGCCCTCGACGCTTGCCTTGAATGCTTCCACGGATTCCCGCAAGCCGTCGATGATCGCCTTGCGCTGGTTGGCGATGCCTTGCCCTTGCAGCTGCTTGCTCTGCGCCTCGGCTTCCGCCTGCTTCACCTTCAGAATCTTCTCCGCCTCGCCGCGGGCGTTGGCGGCTTCCTGCTCGCGCCGCGCGGCATTGATGTCGTTCATCGCGGCCTTGACCTTCGGGTCGGGAATGATATCGGTCACGAGCGCCTTCACGATTCCGTAGCCGAAGCCCGCCATGACGCCATCCAGCTCCTGCTTGACGGCCGTGGCAATATCATTCTGCTGCTCGAAGGCCTCGTCGAGATTCATTTTGGGCACATGGCCCAGGATGACGTTGAACACGAATGACGCAATCTGCTCTTTGGGGTCGGAGAGCTTGTA
>JASIKV010000284.1 GCA_030049455.1 Terriglobia bacterium | reverse complement strand
GAGCTTCTTGGACCTGGAATTGCTCATCAGACAATGAAAGCGAAAGGACACGCCGATGAGCACGATTACCCACATCGTCATTTTGTCGTCGATAGCCTTAGTGCTGGGGGCATTGATTCTGGGCTCGGCCAGGACCGTGCGAGCCTTCTTGCAGGCTCGCGGCAAGCGTTTGATCATTTGCCCTGAATCCCATTGTGCCGCTGCTGTCGAGTTGGATGCCGTTGGCGCGGGAATCAAAGCGTTTCAGGGCGGCAATTACCTTTGTCTCAAGGACTGCTCGCGTTGGCCGGAGTTGAAGGACTGCGCGCAGGACTGCCTTACCGAGGTCGAAGCTCTCGGGCCAAGATGTCTGGTCCGCAATGTTGTGGCAGGGTGGTACCGCGACAAGAGCTGCGTCTTTTGCCACAAGCCCCTGGGCGATGTTGCCGATTGGACAGGTCACTTGCCGGCCTTGCTGACTCCCGACTCCAAGACCATGACTTGGGATGAGGTGGCCCCGGAAAAACTCCCGGAAGTCTTCGCAACTCACCAAGCCGTGTGTTGGTCATGTCATATTGCGGAAACTTTCCGTCGTGAGCACTCTGACCTGGTCACCGACCGCCCAGCGCGATGGTAGTCCGGCGGCATAAAATGGATTGACCCTTGATTCGAGCGATCGATCGAGGCGTCCCCTTAACCATAACCGCCAGGATTTGATTTCTACGGCGTGCGCGTCCTGACAGCCAGGTTGCCGGGGTCGGCTTGCGCCCACAGTGCCTTCTCTCAAACCCATTTTCACCTGCATTATGAATAGTTTAAAACGTTGTTAGGACTCAAACTCGTACCGTGGTATACTCTTCGAACGATGGGACCTTTTGATCCCAGAGCAACATGAAAAGCTGCCCTGATTGCTCGGCCACATATCCGGATGATTACGCCATATGCCCCAAGGATGGGGCGCCGCTGCACGAAACCAGCTTGTGGCAAATCGGCACGGTTGTGAAGGGCAAATACCGCATCCAGGCCCGCCTGGGCGAAGGCGGCATGGCCGTCGTCTACAAAGCCCACCACGAACTGCTCGATGAATTGCGCGCTCTCAAGGTTATCAGGCCCGACCTTGCGCGTGACTCCGAATTCATGGGCCGCTTCAGGAATGAAGCGATCATGGCTCGCAAGCTGAACCACCCCAACGCGGTGCGTGTGGATGACCTGGACTTTGCGGAGGATGGTCTTCCTTTTATCGCCATGGAATTGGTCGTGGGAGACACGCTCAAGACCCTGATTCAGCGCGTCGGGGCGCTGCCTGTCTCGCTGGTGCTTGATATTACCTTGCACGTCTGTGAAGCGCTGGACGCCGCCCACAAACTCGGCTTGATTCACCGGGACATCAAGCCGGACAACATCGTATTAATCGCGCAGCGCGAGGGGCCGCCGACCGCAAAGATTCTGGACTTCGGAATCTCACGCCTGCGCCAGGAATCCACCGGAGCCAAGGGGCTGACGCAGACGGGCATGGTGATCGGCACGCCCGAGTACATGTCACCCGAGCAGGTCATGGGGAAAAAGGGGGTAGATATTGACGGCCGCTCCGATCTCTACTCGCTCGGCGTCGTCATGTACCGCATGCTGACCGGCGAGCTTCCCTTTACGGGCGAAACAACGGTGGAGATGTTCTTGCAACATCTCCACACTCCGCCGCAGGCGCCGCACTCCATGAAACCGGAACTGGGCATTCCGGAAAGCGTTTCCGCAATCGTCATGAAGGCGATGGACAAGGATCGCGAGAAGCGCTTTGCAACCGGAGCGGATATGGCTGCGGCAATCAGGAAAGCACGCGGCAGCACGACGCTTTCTACAAAGAAGATAGATTGGGATTCTTTGAGCACTGCAACCGCGTCATTTGGCGCCGAGAAGGACAGTCCGGCTTCACCCCATGTAGCCGGCGCACCCGCTCGTCCCGTATCCTCTCCCGGCACCGGCCCCGTTGGCCCGACCATTGAAAAGTCAGCTTATCGTTCTCCCATGCGGGGTGGGCCTCCTCCCGATCAATTTCCTCTGAGCAAAGTCATTAAACTTGCGACGGTCGTTGTGCTCATGGTCGGCTTTTTGATGGGTTGGAAATATTTTCAGGACCATCGCGCAGCGAAGGCTACTTTTGAAGAGCCAAGGGGGGTCACGCCGGCCGAGCCGGCCAAGTCACCGGAAGCTTCTCACCCTGCCGAGCAATCACCGGAACCAGCGCGAACGTCTCCTGCCCCCACGAGCAACGGATTCCAGCGTCCAAGTCAGCGGACGGACCTATCCGACGCTGAGAAGGCCAGAATCATTGAACTGAACAACATGGGCGCCGAATACTATCGCGAAGGCGGATGCGATAAAGCCCTGCCTCCCTACCAGAAGGTGCTGGATATCGACCCTGGAAATCCCACAGCCTACGCCGCGGTGAGGAATTGCATGCTTAAGGCCAGACGAGGTGAGAACAACCCGGCGATTCAACCCACTATTCCCGTAACCAATCCGCCCGAGGATTCAACTCCTCCACCGCGCCCTTAATTCGCCCCATATTGTCAGATTGCGTGGAATACCTAGGAGGCAGGAGTCGTTGCGGCTGGAGCCTGCGCCGTCGCGCTCTGCTTTTCACTTGCCACGGCGGCATCCAACAATCGCGGAAAGTCATTGCTCAGAATTTGAGTGCAGTTTCGGCATCGCCAAAGGGTGTCTTGCGGATCGAGATAATTGAAATTGACGCAACCGCACGAACAAACAACCTGAAGCCCCGTGCTTCGTCCGTGAACGACCTTTACATCTCCGGGTCCAACAGGAAAATTCATCATCTCCTCCATTCAGGTCTTCGGGTTGCTGGCGCTTTTCCCGGCGCGCATCGTATTGTACATGATTGTGCTGTCCACTTTCTTTTGAATTACCCGTTGGCCCTCGATTCGGGCGGCCCTTCCACACTTTCATAACCGGGGCACTGGAGAACCGGAAGTCGAGGATACTTTGGGTACCTCGAATCAATCGCAGAAAGCTGGCATTGAAAAAACGTGGATTTCCGGTCAGTGCTCACCTGCCGCATATTCCGGCAGGAAATGCACAAGCCGACGCGCATGTGTTCCATGTGATCGGTGGACATTTGAACCGTTGTCGGCCTCAACCGTTTTGGCCCGGGGTTGCAGCCCAGCGAGTTCGTATTTTCGTTTTCATCCGTCGACGCTCATGAGAGAATAGCCCCGCTTGCCCTTCCACCCAATGCGACC
>JASIKV010000283.1 GCA_030049455.1 Terriglobia bacterium | reverse complement strand
CCCGGGTTGTCGGACTGGAGCTCGTTGGCCTTCCCGAGATACTTTAGGGCATCGGCGGTGTCTCCCTGGACACGATCCAACTGGCCAAGCAGATAATTGCCTTTAAAGTTGTCCGGGTCCCTGGCAAGTTCCTTCTGGAAGGCCTCTTTGGCTTTGTCCAGCTCGGCCATGGCGGCCAATCCTGCGCCCAGATCGGCGTAAAGGCCCGGCAGCGTGGGATCCATTGCCTCCGCCTTCCGGAACGCTTCCAGCGCCCCCTGCCAATTCTTGACGCCCAGCATCGCTTCCCCCAGAATCAGGTAAACATCGGCGGATTTCACCTGGGAGAGCGAACTGTCGATGAGCGGAATCGCCTTGACGTTCATTCCCAATCGCATATCCGACGCGCCCAGGATGTAGGAGGCCGTAGGGTCGCCCGGCGACGCCTGATGCACCAAGCCGGCTTCGTAGCCCGCCAGCGCGTAATCGCCCAACTCAAAATGCGCGTAGGCCAGCAACTCCAATGCCTTGGCGTCGTGGGGGTCGGTCATCAAGGAGCGCGCAAACTGCGCCGACGCCTCCTTCGGGCGGTTGGTCTTCATATACGCCAGGCCCAGGTTGATGAGGGTGGTGGCGTTATCCGGGTCGAGCGCCAGCGCCTGCCCGTACGCCTGGATGGCCTCGGGGAATTTCTTTTGCTGGGCGTAGGCTATGCCGAGGTTGGACAGCATCATGAAGTTCGGCGGGTTCTTGGACAGGCATTTATTGTATTCAATCTCCGCCAGGTCCGGCTGCTTCTGGGCTAGGGCTTGATCGCCGAGAGCGCAGGCGGGTGGCTCCTGGCTTTGCGCCACCGCGGCTTGTGGCCCCCGTTGCGGTGCGCCCCTCGCTAGGGCCGCCAGACAAAAAATGCACATCGCCACGCGGCTTCGCTGCAAGAGTCTCATGGGCCCATTCTACATGAAAGTACCGCACTCGACCATAAGCTCAGAACCGGACGCCCTCTTGCACCATGCTCCATGATCTTCCTGGAGAGGGCAAACAAGGCACGGAGCCATGCCCACTCCCCCGGCAACAATTCGGCCACGCCTTGTCATGAAAAGAAAAAGGGGCGGGCCTTGCGCCCGCCCCTTGTGAATTTCGTTCCATGCGAACAAGGCCCGACTGGCGGCCTCAGAAATAGAGCTTGAGGGCCATTTCCATCTCCCGGTGGCCGTGTTTGCTCATGATGCATCCCACCGTGTCGCCGCTGCTGCAGGTTGGACTGGAGTTAGTTACAGCGGATACAGTCCCTTGTGAGACGGTCGTCGCACCCGCTGGCAGATTGAAATTGAGATTCGGGTTAGCGACTCCGTCAAAAGCCGGAGTATCGAGTTGCGAGCGGTTAAAGATATCGAACGCCGCGACGCGGAACTCGAGGCGCCGCTGTTCTCCCGGCAGTTTAAAGCTCTTGAACAGCGTCATGTTGTAATTGTTCGACCCCGGTCCAAGGATCTGGGGCATTTCGGTTGTTCCCAACTGGCCGATTTGCGGGAGCGTGACTGCCCCCGGATTGAACCACTGGGTACCAACGCCATGCCAGTTCGTGTTGTTCTTTTGCGGGTTGAACATCATTCTTGCATACAGGGTGCGGTCGTCTGTCCCGTACCAAGTGTTGCCGTCAAAGGTGACATCGCCGCAGAGCCCGGCACCCGACACCCCACCCTCGTAGCAGGTGATAGTGCCTAGGTTCGAGGAACCACCAATGAAGGCCAGAGGCGCCCCGCTTTGGTAGTTCGTGATGCCGGAGAGCTGCCAGCCATTCAGGAAGCCTCCCGCCACCTTGTTCCCCATTTTGTCGCCGCTGAAATACTTGGCGCCCAAATTCGGAAGCTGGTAGATGTAGGAAACATTGAAGATCTGCGGCAGCGAATACGACATGAGACCATAGCTCAGCTTCGAGTTAAACGGATCCACGGTCCCGTTATATCCCCCTGAGTATCCCAACGTCTTGGAGAATGTGTAGGACGTGAGAAGCGTGAGGCCATGGGTAACGTTCCGTCGTGCCGTCGCTTGCAGGGAGTTGTAGTTCGAATCCGAGACGTGGTGCAGGATGTCGATGGCTCCGAAAGGCTTGTAGTATCGGAACGCATTCTGGGTCCCGCTACCGCTGATCCCGGGCACCGGGTTCTGCAATCCCGCCATTGCACCGCAAGCAGCGGCATTAGCAGTGTTGGTGCACCACTCAGCCCCCAAGGGTATGGGTGAGAGGATGTTCTCGATGTAGAGGTGCCGGCCGACAGTGCCCACGTAGGCAACCTCCAGAATCGTCTTCCAGCCCATGTCCTGGTCAACCGTGAAGTTCCAGGAATAATTCTCCGCGCCATGGTGGTCGCTCGGGTCATACGAGGTGGCGCTGATGCTTCCGATCCCGCTTAAAGGGTTGATGCTTGAGTAAAAATTGAACCCCGTCGCAGCAGGATTTGCCGCCGAAGGATCGTATCGGGTGGAATCGGAAATGCTGGTATTGAACTCAAAGGGCGGATTTTCTGCAGCGCCGAAGATCGTATTGCCTTGGTCACGCTCCTCATAGACTCCTGCGCCGGCGCGAATCACCGTCTTTCCGGTTCCAAACACGTCGAAGGCAAATCCCAGCCGGGGCTCAATAGTAACGGGAGGGGCTGGGAAGCCGCCGCTCTTGGGCGCTCCGGTAGCGAACGTGCCCACGAGGGATTGGGGGAAGTAACTTTCTTTTTCAACCAAAGCGATACCCGACCCGACCTGAACGCCGTCGTTGATGTTGGCATCGTTGGCCGCCGTCCAGACTGCGGGGTTAAAGTTGGCGACCTCCCCGCGCGACTCATACCAGGGCGGGAAGTAAGCGAACCGTGCACCGTAGTTCAGGGTCAGCTTGCGCGTCACCTTCCAGGAGTCCTGGGCGTACCACTCGTAATTCCAGAACCGCCACATGCCATCCGGGTCGTTTGTGGCCTGCGCCCATTGATAAACGCTCTGGTCAAGCAAGTCTCCGAATTGGTTGCCGGTTGAGGTGACGCCCGCCCAACCCACATCCGACCAGATGCTGCCATTCACATTGGATTCATTCTGGTCATTGCGCGTATGGTTCATGAGGAAACCGAATTGCAGGGTATGCGTCCCCTTAACCTTGGTCAAATTGTCGGAAAATTCAAATGTGGTCTTGTCTCCAAATATCCCGTTCAACTCGTCGCCTTGACCCCAAGTCTCTGAAGCCGGCGCCTCGCCGTTCCATACCCCGGGGATCTCGGCATCCCTGGTAAAGACTGATCCAGGCGGATTGTTACCCAATGCCCAATTGACGCCGGGGAGAACTTGCTGTAACGCGGTGCTGGTCATCAGGCTGGGATTCGCATATTTGTAGGGGTAGTTGATGGCCCCCATGTTGAACTGCACCTCGTTGGTCAAGGTGGGATTGAGAACTTGCACCACGTTGATCGAGGCGTTTTCTCCGCTGTCATGCCCCACAACCGGGCTGACCCTCGGAACGTTCCCGCCCCAGCTATCGCCTGCACCGGAGGACCAGAGCCCGTACGGGTAGTATTCGTGGTCTGAGTTTTGCGCCAGTCGCAGGTAGGCGCGTACGTTTTGGGTCAGGTTGTAGTCGATGCGGATGCTGTTCTCAATCCGGTTCGTCGGATACAACGGATGGGCAGCCAAGTTATAGTTCCCCTGCGGGTCGACATAGTTGGGAAGCACATAGGTGCCATTCAATAATTCCTGGCCTGCCGCAGTGACTTCGTTGGCCGGGAGGACGTTATTAGGCGCCTGCACCCCCGTGGCGGGATCAACCAGAGTGCAGGGCATGCTGAGATAGTTATTCGACAAACTCGCCTGGCAGGACTGAGCGTTGAGGAGCTCGCTAAAATTGCCGTTGCGCATTGCTGCGTCGGGCACCGTTCGGAACTGGGTTCCGGGGTCGGCGAGCTGCCTCTGCCACTCCACGCCGTAGAAGAAGAACATCTTGTCGTTGTTCTTGTTGAAGTCGGAGTGGGGAAGGCGGACAGGACCGCCAATGTTGAAGCCCGGGTAATTAAACTTGCTGTTGGGCCTCGAGATACCCGCTTGGTTGTTCGACCAGTCGTTGGCGTTGAAAACGGCGTTGCGGAGATACCAATATCCTTCCCCGTGTATCTTGCTTCCGCCCGACTTCGTGACGGCGTTGACGATGACGCCGCCGCCGCCCTGGCTGGCTTCAAAGCCCGACATCTTGACCGAAAATTCGGAGATCATGTCCATGTTGGGCTCAACCATGAATCCGCCGTTTTCACCGGGGTCGATGGTGTTGGCGTTGTCCAGCATGACCATGTTCTGGTCGGTGCGCAGGCCGTTGACGTTGAAACCATTGATGCCTTCGGTGTTCACTCCGCCGACGGTCTGGAACCCTGATCCGCTCGAGCCGTTAAACAACCCATTGTTGACGCCGGGCGCGCCCGTGCCGCCTACCACGCCGGGCAGAAGCGTAAGCAATTCCAGCGAGTCGCGGCCGATGGTGGACTCATTCTGAATCTGCGCCTGGTCGATGGTGGGCGTCATCGCTCCCGAGCTTTTGGGGATCAAATTCACCGCCGTGCCTTTGACCTCCACGGTCTCCACCTTGGTGCCGATCTCGAGTTTTGCATCAGCGCTCACGGCCGTGCCCGGGTGGATGGTGACGTTGGTTTGAACGTAGGTCTTGAAGCCCGTGGCCGAAATGGTCAGCGTGTACGTGGAAACGGGCACATAGTCGATCAAATAGAACCCGCTCGCGTCCGAGGTCGTTTTCATCGTCGCCCCCGACGCATCGTTCTTCAACGCCACGGTCGCGCCAGGGATCTTCGCCCCTGTCGGATCCATCACCGAGCCCGAAACGCGTTGCCCCACGTCCTGGGCATAAGCCATGGGCAAGCCGAGAACTAAAGCTAAGCCCACCACCGCGAGTACTCTCTGGCACAATCTATTCATGAGTTTCCACCCCTTTTGCTTTTCTCGAATCTCCAGCCTCGAGATACTAAGCGCACCAAAGCTTTGTTTGAGTTGACCAAACTCTTCTAAGGGATACTTAGAACCACAACCTTGCACACGCGCAAAAACCACGCACACCCTCATCTTCCTGGGATGTGGCGCGCCAGTAATTCAAACTCTGCAAGGTCGTGATTGCTAATCGTAAGCCCTCTAACCCAAACCCAGACGAAGGAGTACAGTGAAAAGTGAAGACAACTAACCAAAATCAATGATACAAAATTATTCCGAGGGACAATGTCTGTCAAGAGACGATTTGCGCCAAAAGATGGTCATTTTGCGTCACTCCCCTGACAGGCCTTTGACCCCTCCGGCAAGCGTTTTGACTGGGGATGAAAGGTGAACAAAATTCGACCCCAGTCCTTTCCTATCCCACAATGTCCCGGGTGTCTTGCGCAGACGCCTTGAATCCCCTCGAAGAAAGAACTATACTCGCGGCGCGGCAATACTGCCGTGCAGTCCAGCGCGTGGTGAATACGGAGGTGAGCATGCGAAGTCGTCGTTTTCTCATTGCCGGCGCGGCAATGATCTTGAGCATTGGGATGCTATACGCAGGCAAGAAACATGAGGACTGGATGGACGAACCCTTTACCAAATGGGACCAAAAGGAGGTAGGGGAGCTTTTCAATAAGTCCGCCTGGGCGGTGGCAAGGGATTTCCGCGGCCAAGTGCAAGGGATGCACGGCACGGTAACCGACATGGGAGCAACCCGGGCCTCCGGCGCGGTCTCCGGGACTGGCGGGGGCACGGCGGGCGTGGATGTGCCGCAATTCACTTTCACGGCCAGGCTTTTTTCCGCCCAGCCCATCCGTGAGGCTTATGTGCGGATGTTACAGCTCCTGAACAAATACGATGCGATGCCTGCTGCCGAGCAAAAAGCCTTCGACCAAAAAGTGGACGCATATTTGCACGAGGACTTCAGCCAAAAAGTGGTGGTCACGCTAACTTATCAAACCAACGATCCCAATTCTAAGCGGGACATGGACCAGTGGTTCAATACTCAAACCACGGACACCTTAAATCAGAACGCGTATCTCTACAGCCCCATCGCGGGCCAGTTGGTATTGCAAAAGTACTTTCCCCCGTCTCAAGGCGGCCCATTCGGGGCGCAATTCATCTTCCCGCGAGTATTTAAGGGTGAGCCCATCCTGCAGCCGGGATCTGAGAAAAAAATGCGCTTCCAACTTTCTTACCAGCCTCAGATCCAGCAGATAATGTATATCGACTTCGATCCTAAGGTGATGACGTACAAAGATCAGCTTGCGTACTAAGTCGCACACGTAATGCTTGAAATGAAAGCCTGATATGAACTGAACCGCCACGCAGAGCGGCGGCCGATGGGAATCACCAACGTCCGTCATCGTCGGGAGGTACGCCCGCTCTGGCGGAGGGCGGAAGGACCCGCCGCTCATGAATCGCCATTTGTCCAGCGCCCTTTTCGTTCTTCTCTGCGCATTGCAAGCCGCCGGTTCCAGTTCGACGCTTCCCAACGGCGCCGAGTTCACCTCATGGGAAAAACCCCTCCACTTTTCGCACACCTATTATGTGAACGGCCAGGCAAAGAATGCCGACGATAGCGGCCCCGGCACCGAGCAGCGCCCCTTCCGCACCATCAGCCGCGCGGCCCAGATTCTGATGCCGGGCGAGCGCGTGGTAATCGCCGAGGGCGTTTACCGTGAGTTTGTCCGCCCGGCGCGCGGCGGCACCGGCCCCGACGCGATGATCAGCTACGAAGCCGCGCCCGGCGCAAAGGTCATTATGAAGGGCTCCGCCGTCGTGACCGGCTGGCGTCCCAGCCAGGGTTGGAATTTCGGCTTCGACCCGGCGACGCACAAGCCGGTGCAGGCCTGGGAACTGCCGCTCGACCCCGCGCTGTTCCACGGCTACAACCCCTTTGAAGTGGACAACGTGCTCGGCAACCGCTACTGGCTGCGCTATGCCGAAGACAACATGGCGACATACTTCCGGCGCCGGGGCATGGTGTTCGTGGATGGTCACCCGCTGGAGCCGGTCGAACTCTCGACCGACCTGGCGGGTCCATCCCCGCGGTCCATGAACTTCTTTACTACCATTCACTGGTCGCCGCTCTTCCAGGAATTCTCGCCTTATGCCGGCAAGGTCTGGATTGAATCGAGTGGCATGACGCTGCACATTCGCCTGGCCAACGACGACGACCCGGCGCGCCACACCATTGAGATCACCACGCAGGAGCAGGTTTTCTCCCCCCTCGAACGCTACCAGTCCTACATCCGCGTGAAGGGCATCACCTTCCAGCACGCAGGCAACGGGTTCCCGGTGCCCCAGCGCGGCATGGTTTCCACCAACCGCGGCCATCATTTCATCTTCGAAGATGACACTTTTGAGTGGGCTAACAGTGTGGGCCTCGATATCGGCAACGAGGACTGGTCGGCCAGCCGCCCCCCGGAGCCGGTCGGATTCGATGTCATTCGCGGCAACACCTTCCGCTACTGCGGCATCGAGGGGCTGGGCGGGACGGGAGGTCCCCGGGATACGCTGGTCGAGCGCAATCTTTTCGAGTGGATCGGCTGGCAGGACGCCGCCATGATGTCGGAGTC
>JASIKV010000282.1 GCA_030049455.1 Terriglobia bacterium | reverse complement strand
TGAACCTTCCGCCATCCCGACTCTTCCCCAGGGTGAGAAAGGCCTCGAGCTCCTCAGCCAAGGCCAATTTAAAGAAGCCATCGCTAACTTGCGCCAAGCCGTGGCACAGGCGCCCGATTCCTGGAAATATTCTCTGGGCCTTGCGGAAGCCCTGCTCTCCACCAATTACAACTTCACGGGGCTGCGCTTTCTTAAAGACATTGATCCACGCTTTCACGATTTGCCGGAATATCACTACGCTCTGGGCCTTGCGAACTACCTCTGCTTCCGCTATCCCGAGGCAATCAGGGAGTTTCAAACCCTGAACGATCCAAAATTCCAGCGCATCACCTTTTTGATCGGCAATTGCTACATGGCGATGGGGGACTTGAAGCAGGCAGAGACTTTTTTCCGCCGCGCCATTGAATTGAATCCTGCGGTTCCGGTCTATTACGCATCGCTGGGAAAGATGCTGCGAATGGAAGGTCCTGACCGGCTGGATGAAGCCACGGCGGCCTTGCAGAAAGCCTGGGACCTGGACACGCACGACGCCTACGTGGGGCTTCACCTTGCGTATTGCCACGAGGGAAAGGGTGAATACCCCGAGGCGCAGTCGGTGCTGGAACAGGTGGTGCGCGAAAATCCCGACTTTCAGCCCGCTCGCCTGGCCCTCGCCGCCGCCTATGAGCACAACCACGATCCCGAAAAGGCCCGCCAGCAACGCGAAGCCGCCGCCCGCCTGAAGCCGCCGCCGCCCATCCGCCAGCCGGGATTAGGTCCGGTGACTTCGAATTTCGGGGCGCGATGACCAGCGCGGTCTGGGGAATTTGCAGTGCGCGCTTTTCTTGCAGGTAAATCGGGCCGGCGTTGGTTTACCCCCGCGACGGCCATGATAAAATTTAATCATGCCCAAGCAATGGGAGAGCTTCATGGTAACAGCGGCAGAGGCCGCTGCCGCGCTTACCGGTCTGGTGATAGTGGCCGTCTCGGTGAACCTCGTCAGGATTCTCAGCTTCAAGCACCTGCCGGCGCGCGCGGGAGCGGTCATCGGCGGGCTGATCCTGGTTGTGGTGGTGGGCCTGGCAGCGCTGATCCCGCAGGATTTGCCCCCGCTCGGCGCGGAGATTATTTTCTTCTCCGTGGTTTCCTGGCTGCTTCACGTGCACTCGGCGCGGCGAATGTTTGCGGCCCGCCGCGTGCACAATCGGCCGTGGAATGAGGTTATCCGCGCCATCGCTTCCGGCCAGCTGCAAACCCTGCCCCTCATCGTAGGCGGGCTTCTGCTGGCAGAATCGCACTCCGGCGGACTCTATTGGATCGCCGCCGGCATTATCGCGATTTTTATCTCCTCAACGTTCAATGCCTGGGTCTTTCTGGTGGAGATTCTTCGTTGAAGTTTTGGATTATTCCGGCGATTTTGATTGCCCTTTTGGGTGGCCACGGAACAGCTTATGCTCGCGACGCTCAAGGCCTCGTGCTCAACCTTGCTTCGTGCGCGTGGAACGCCTCGCAGGGAGCGAAGCTGGCGACGAGTGGGAACGAGATTGATCTTGAGGTCACCACCCTCCCCGAACCTGCGCCGCGAGCAGCCGTCTGCTGGGCGGCATTGCCCGGGAACGGCCCGATGGTGGTTGAAGGGCTGCACCACGGCGCCGTGACCGAGTTGGGATGGACGTTCACCTTTGAACGCAGCACCGGCGAACGCCTGGAGTTATACCGCGGAAGCCAGGAACGCGAATTCGCGTTTCCTGTTCCGGTGGGTTGGGAGCACGACCAGCGCATTGGAATTGTCATCGGCATCCCGGGCGATAATCCCGGCTATCTGCACCTCCGCGATTTGCGCCTGGAGCCCGCCGCGAACATACCACTCAAGCCTCCCGAGCTTGTCTCGCCCTCCGAAGGGCAGGAAGTGACCGCGCCGGCGGCGGATTTTCTCTGGTTGTGCCCGCAGCCCGGACAAGTGGCCGGGTACGATTTGGAGTGGCGACAAGAGGGCGGCCAGCCGCAGAAGGCGGACGTGGGGGCGTCTTTTACCAGCGACGCACAGGGATACTGGCCTTACGAGTGGCTCCTGCCGGGGGAATACACATGGCGGGTGCGGGCTCAAAATCTTGCCGGAACTTTCGGGCCATGGTCTGAGATGAAGCACTTTACGGTTCGCAAGGAAGAAGCCGCTCAACCGCTCGACATTGTTCCCAGCACGAATCGCCCTGTCACCATATTGAATTTGCCCTACGACGACGTGAGCGGCGCGTGGGCTCTTGTTCCCGCAGACATCCGTCCGGGCTTTTTGTTCCGAACCGGCGGCGCACGCCCTTACATAGCCGGAATCCTCGGGGCGGCACAGGCGGCAGGCGCGCCGATTGCTCTGCAAGTGAACGGTCCGCACAACATCATCGCAGGGCGATGGGACCGCGTTCCCCTTGCGATGCTGGAGCACTGGACGCATCAATACCCCAGCCTGAAGGCGTTCTACATCTGCGAGCAACAGGTGCAGGGGGGCATCAATAGTTCAGAGGTTGCTGGCTATCTGGAGCGCTTGATCGCATTGGGCTCGGAGACGGGGCGGCCGGTCTTTTGGGCCGATGCCAACTGGGGGAAAAACATCTGGCTGGAAGTCGAAGCTCACCAGGATTTCCTGAACTTCATGAAGCAACATTATGGCTACATTTTTCCCTTGTGGAAGATGAATGGCGGCGACGCTCCTTACCTTGCGCCCGCCGGGCTCCTGGGGCTTTGGCTCAGCCATACCGTGGCGGGCTGGGGCGCGCAGCC
>JASIKV010000281.1 GCA_030049455.1 Terriglobia bacterium | reverse complement strand
GCTCGGCGCTTGCGCTTGGCGCATTCGGGTCAATGCCACCACCTTGGATTTTTGTCTCAAAAGTCCTTTGGGCCTGCCCGGCTGCGTCGGCGCCGTGAAAATCCGTGATGATCCGCCGCGCCAGGGCTTTCTTGAGATCGAGCGGATGCTCTTTGCCTGACGCGACTGCGTCCTTTAATTGCTCAATCTGCGCAGCGCTCATGTCCGTGAGCAGCAGGTAGTAGCGCCACATCATTTCGTCCGAAATGGACATGAGCTTTCCGAACATTTCCGCGGGCGGCTCATCAATGCCAACATAGTTTCCCAGAGATTTCGACATTTTCTGCACGCCGTCGAGCCCTTCCAGAATCGGCATGGTCATGATGACTTGCGGTTCCTGGCCGTACTCGGGCTGAATATCGCGCCCGACGAGCAGATTGAATTTCTGGTCGGTGCCGCCGAGCTCGACGTCGGCTTCCAGCGCCACGGAATCGTAAGCCTGCGAGAGCGGGTAGAGCAGTTCGTGCATGGAGATGGGCCGCTGTTCCTTCATGCGTTTCGAAAAGTAGTCGCGCTCCAGCATGCGCGCCACGGTGTATTTGGAGCAGAGCGTCACCCAGTCGCGCCCGGTGAGTTTTCCGAGCCAGCGATTGTTGAAGTCCACCACGGTCTTGTGCGGATCGAGAATCTTGAAGACCTGCTTCTTGTAGGTTTCAGCGTTGGCGGCAATTTCCTCCGGCGATAAGGGCGGACGCGTGATATTGCGGCCGGAAGGGTCACCGATCATGCCGGTGAAATCGCCGATCAGGAAAATCACTGTGTGGCCGAGGTCCTGAAAATGCTTGAGCTTGCGAATCAGGACGGTGTGGCCCAAATGAATGTCCGGCGCGGTGGGGTCAAACCCCGCCTTCACGCGCAGCGGCTTGCCGGTCTTCGCCGAGCGCTCCAGCTTGGAGCGGAGTTCTTCTACGCGGATGGTTTCCTCCGCACCTTTGGTGAGGTAGGCGAGTTGGTCGTCAATTTTCATGGGCGGCTTTCATGCATCAGGCAGGCGCAGATCGCGCAGCGAAGTAAGGTTCACGTGAGTTTTGATTTTCCGCAAGAAAGCTTCGTCTGCGGTAACCAGCAGACCTCCCATATCCATCGCCATGGCAAGAAAGTAGGTGTCGTAAACGGCCGCTCTGTAGACGGACGCCATTTCAACGGCATGAACAAGTGCATCGACTTGAAGATCGATAAGGCGTATCCCAAGTTCGATGATGGCCGTGATGGTTTCCGCGACATCCTTGGGACTCGCGCCGCGTCCCGTGGTCAGGGCGTTTGCAACTTCCATCAATAAAATGTCTGGAGCGCCCAGTCTGCAGCGGCCGGAGAGGAAAGCCCGCCGAATACTGCGAGCCGCCACCAAGTCCGGCTCACCGGTTTCCAGAAACCATTTGAGAACCACTGAGGTGTCAAGAATCAGGAGGGTCTCTGCCATCAACCCTTCCTGGGTGCTCGCCAGCGGTCTCTCGATGCGCGCAGGATTTCCTGTGCGGGCCAATCCCCGTACTTTCGGGCCAGCCGATCCATGGTCGCGACAGCTTCCCTTTGCCGCTCGAGCAGCGCGGCATCGGCTTTCTGTTTTTCGTGTTCGGTGGCGAGTGAGTGAACTCCGTCTCGCAAGACCGCGCTGCGGGAGGTTTTCCGGGCGCGCGCCAGGCGATCAGCCAATCGCAGCGTCTGCGAATCTACCGAGATGTTTACCCGTGTTTTTGCGGCCATAAGACTTACACACGGTAGTGTATCACGTTATTCCGTGCGTTGATAGATTGGTTGGCCGCAGATCAATCTTTCAGGACCACCCGCCGGCCGTCGTATCGAAGCCTGTCTTCAAGCAGCAGGCAGATGGCTTCCGAATAGATGCGATGCTCTTCCTTTAGAATGCGGGCCGCGAGCGTCTGTTCCGTGTCGTTGTCCTCGACGGGCACAACCGCCTGGCACACGATGGGGCCGGTATCCACGCCTTCATCGACCAGGTGCACGGTGCAGCCCGCAAATTTCACTCCGTAATCGAGCGCCTGCCGCTGCGCGTTTTCGCCCGGGAATGCCGGAAGCAACGCCGGGTGCACATTCAGGATCCGGCGGGGAAATTCGCGCACAAAATACGGGCTTAAGATTCGCATGAAGCCCGCCAGACAAACCAGATCTACGCGAAACTCCTTGAGCGCGGCCACCACTTGGCGATCGAACGCTTCCCGCTCCTTACCCTTGGAGGTTATACAACGCGTCTGCAATCCCATTTCTTTCGCGCGCGCCAAACCGACCGCGTCAGGCTTATTGCTGATCACCACCGCGATTTCCGCCGGAATCCTGCCGGCCTGAACATTGCGCGCAATAGCTTCAAAGTTCGAGCCGCGGCCGGAAAGAAGAATTCCCAATTTCTTCATTGGAGTGACTCACACAGGGGTTCTTTTCGGAATGTCGCCCGAAGACCAACCGAAGATCCGCCGCCCACTATACTGGGTTGAATGTCCGCCGCGTGTCAATTCCTGGTTAATCCCTGCCCGGCTCCTCATGAGCCCGATTGCTTTTCGAGCCAGTTGACCACGACCGCGACAAATTCATCATCGTAGGGATGGGGAGAGGCACTCCGCGCGCGGGTCAGGTATTCCGCCTGGGAGGCGTAGCGATTGAAGTCGTGGCCCATCCCGGGGATTTCGACGTAAGTCGCGCGTCCCGGATGGAAGCCGTTGATGATTTCGGCGAGGTAGCGGCCCTCATCAGCGCTGGTCACCGGGTCGGAAGTTCCATAGATCACCAGTACCGGCACGTCCACTTGCCTCCATTGTTTGCCCAGGTCGATGTCGCCGATCTGCTGCATGTAGGTGTAGGGCACGCCGGCGTAGCTGCGGATCATCGCGGCGCATTCCGGTCCGGCTTTGGAAACGGCATCCGCCGTTTCGCGATCGACATAGAAGCGATGGGCGCACGACTCATGCGCCCGCACGTCTGCATCGACCTGATCGAAGGGCTCGCCCAGCAGGGTGGCCTGACGGCGCACGTTTTCCAATCCATACTCAAACCAACTTCGACCAACTGTTTCGGCGGCAATCATGCCCTGCACGGATTCCTGGGGCAAAACCAGGGCGCCGAGCAGCGGCCCGAGGCTGTGAGCGAAAACGTATACCTTGCCGGGGTCGACAAAATCGTAACCTTTTAAGGCCCGCAGCCCGGCAACATACCCCGCGACCTCCAGATCAGCAGTCGCTTTGATGTCCGTGCAGGGCGGGCCCTCACTGTCGCCTTCGCCTGGTTTTTCCACGCGCATGGTCACAAAGTCTTTCTTCGCTAACGCGGAAAGAATCGGGCCGTAATTGTCTTTTCGCAAGAGTTCGCCGTCCACTGAGTAGCAGCCAAGGCCGGCGATCAGGAGCACTGCAGGGTAACGTCCGGGAGACTTCGGTCGTGTGATAATCACCCGCCGCTTAGCGCCGCTCGCCGTGACCGAAGTGTACAAAACGTCGGCATCCGCACTGGTCTCATAAGGGCGGGGCCGCAACGTGACGGTTTTGGTGACCTCGCTGCCATCGCGGGTCAGCCGCATGGAGACCCGGTCCCCGCTCAGGTGGCTTCCGATGATGCGAACGAATTCGGCGGAAGTTGACAGTGGCCTCCCGTCGGCTTCCCGCAGGACGTCTCCAGCTTGAATCCCCGCGGCTTCGCCGGCTCCGCCCGGCACGACGGTCTTTACCGTAATCGGATTTGTTTTGGGATCCTCAGCCTCACCCGTCCTTTCGGCCCCGACCGCAAGACCGATCGAACCATGGCGAGGAAGGTCGTTGACTTGTGCGAGCACCTTCGCGCACCAAGGCGTCAGCAGCAAGCAACCAAGCACAAAGCCGGATTTCATTCTATCCTCCATCCCCCCCGCGGAATTCCGAAGTCGCCGCGAACACCGAAGAATATACTCTGATTTAGACGCAACCGCCCCCGTTGCGCCGCGATGGGTTTGATATAATGCCGCGATGCATCGACACATTTTTAAGACCCTGTTTCTGATGGCCGCGACAATGGCCTTTGCCGCCCCGGCCCTGCGCGCGCAAGTTGATGACGCCACGCGCCAGCTTGCCCACGACATTTTCAAACAATTGATTGAAATCAACACCACGGACTCCGTGGGCAACAACACGACGGCTGCCGAGGCCATGGCGAAGCGCCTGCGAGACGCGGGATTTCCTGCCAGCGACGTGGTGGTGGCCGGTCCCAATCCCCGCAAAGGCAACCTGGTGGCCCGCCTGCACGGGACAGGCGCTTACCCGCCGGTGCTCCTGATCGGCCATCTGGACGTGGTTGAAGCGCGCCGCTCTGACTGGACCACCGACCCCTTCCAGTTCATCGAGAAGGACGGCTACTTCTACGGCCGCGGCACGCAGGACATGAAGAGTGACGATGCCATTTGGGTGACTGAATTCATCCGCCTCAAGCGTGAAGGCTATAAGCCCGACCGCGACCTGATTCTGGCGCTGACCTCGGATGAGGAAGGCGGGAAGTTCAACGGCGTGGACTGGTTGGTTCACAACAAGCGCAATCTCATCAACGCGGAGTTCGTTTTGAATTCCGACGGCGGCGGCGTAGATACCGAAGAAGGCAAGCCCGTGATCGTTTCGATGGATGCGAGTGAAAAACTCTACGCGGACTTCCAGGTTACCGTCACCAACCCGGGCGGACACAGTTCGCTGCCGGTGCCTGACAATGCAATCTATAATCTCGCCAGCGCTCTGCTTCGCCTTTCATGCCATACCTTTCCGGTTGAGCTCAACGAGGTGACGCGCGCCTATTTTGAACGCATGGCTTCGGTGGAGACGGGTCAGACGGCGGCGGATATGCTGGCCGTGTTGAAATCCCCTGCGGACCCGGCTGCGGTGGCGCGCCTTTCGGAAGACCCGCTTCAAAACGCGACGATGCGCACAACGTGCGTGGCGACGCGGCTGGAGGCAGGGCACGCCAACAATGCCCTTCCGCAGACGGCCCGCGCCAACATCAATTGCCGGATTTTGCCCGGTCACACGCGTGAGGAAATTCGCCAGGACCTGATTCGCATCCTCGCCGATCCCAAGGCCGAGGTTCGCTATGTCGACGACACTGGGCGCGTGCTCGATAGTGCGCCCAGCGGTCAGGCGCTGCCGCCCGTCAAACTTCGTCCCGAGGTGATGAACGCGCTTGAAAAAGTAGCCGCCCAAATGTGGCCGGGGACGCCGGTTGTGCCGACGATGGCTACGGGCGCGTCCGACGGGGTTTACACCAACGCCGCGGGAATGCCCACCTTCGGAATTTCCGGCGTCGCCATCGACATGAACGACGTTCGCGCTCACGGCCGGGATGAGCGAGTGCGTGTGGAATCGTTCTACCAGGGGGTCGATTTTTACTATCGCTACCTGAAGGCGCTTACTTCCGGCAATTAGCCAATGAGGGCGCTCAGAGACTGTTGATATCCGGAACTTCCAGCACGGGTTTGGGCGCGCCTCGCTTGGCAACGATCAGCATCGCTCGTCCCAGTTTTTGTGTTGTGGTGACGTATCGAGGGAAGAGAGTTTCCATCAAAGGAAGCAATGGACGCATGAGGGCGTAGGATATCCGGTAAGCGAAGGTTTTTGACTTGATTCCGTGCAGCGGCACGATCAAGGCGGGGCGAAACATATATGCGGCCTTGAAAGGCAATCGCCGCAGGGCGTTTTCGGTTTGCCCTTTCACACGCGCCCACATGGTGCGACCCTTTTCGGTGCCGTCCGTGCCGGCTCCCGAGATGTAAATGAAAGTCATCTGCGGGTTGAGCTTGGCGAGAGTCTCCGCAGCAGCCATGGTGATTCCGAAAGTGATGCGCCGGTAATCCTTTTCGGACATCCCAACGGAGGAGACACCCAGGCAGAAGAAGCACGCGTCAAAACCGGCCAGGTCCTTTTCGAGGGGCGAAAAATCCAGAAAATCTTTGTGTACAACCTCACGGAGTTTCGGGTCATGCTGCCCGGTGCTGCTGCGGGCGACGGAGAGTACGCTTGTAACTTCAGGATCCAGAAGGCATTCGCGCAAAACGCCTTGCCCGACCATTCCTGAGGCGCCGAAGATAACGACCTTGATGTGCGGCATTTGAAACTTTTGACCTTCGCGTTACATCTCTGATTGTACGGTACGGATGTACCAAGGGAAGGAGGATTTTCATGTCAAGGAAACTGGAAGGGAAGGTCGCGGTTGTAACCGGAGCATCAAAGGGGATTGGCGCGTCCATCGCCAAGCACATGGCCTTAGAGGGCGCAGCCGTGGTGGTGAACTATTCCAGCAGCAAGGACGGCGCTGACCGCGTGGTGGAGGAGATTAAGGGCAAGGGCGGCAAGGCCATCGCCGCGCACGCCAATCTTTCCAGCCACGCTGACATTGAGAAGCTGTTTGCCGAAGCCCAAAGGGCGTTTGGCAGGCTCGACATTCTGGTCAACAATGCGGGCATTTATGAGTTCTCGCCGCTCGCCGGGATTACGGAAGGCCACTTCGAGAAGACTTTCGACCTCAACGTTCTCGGATTGCTTCTGGCTTCACAGGAAGCCGCAAAACACTTCGGTCCTGAGGGCGGCAGCATTGTAAACATCAGTTCAATTGTGAGCACGCTTGCCCCGCCCAACGCCTCGGTCTATAGCGCCTCAAAGGCGGCCGTGGACGCGGTGACGAAATCGCTGGCGAAGGAACTCGGCCCACGCAAGATTCGCGTGAACGCCATCAATCCCGGCATGGTGCGGACGGAAGGCTGGTACTCCGCAGGATTCGGCGAAAACGAGTTAAGCAAGCAGGTGGAGGCGAGCACGCCGTTGGGCCGCCTGGGACTCCCGGAGGACATTGCCCCTGCGGCGGTTTTCTTCGCTTCTTCGGACTCTTCCTGGATCACCGGCGAAACGCTGCTGATTGCCGGCGGATATCGATGAGTGGGCTTCAATCGGAATCTTACCCTGGCGCAAGGCCGCCAAGGCAAGTAGAGTAGACTTCAGGAGGTTGCCATGTCCATTCGCCCCATCAAGCGCTTGAGCCAATCGAAACCCACTCTCGAAGGCGCGGGCGTACACCTGCGCCGGGCCTTCGGATTCGGCAATACGTCGGACTTCGATCCGTTTTTGCTTCTCGACGACTTTCGCAATGAAGTTCCGCAGGATTATCTCGCCGGATTTCCCTGGCATCCGCATCGCGGCATTGAGACGATCACCTACGTCCTTGCCGGGACCGTGGAGCACGGGGATAGTTTGGGAAATCACGGAGCGATCGGCGCGGGCGACGTGCAATGGATGACCGCGGGCAGCGGCATCATCCACCAGGAAATGCCCAAGGGCGACGTGGCCGGGCGCATGCACGGATTTCAGTTGTGGGGCAACCTGCCGTCGTCGCTCAAGATGACCTCGCCCCGCTACCAGGAAGTGAAAGGCCCCGACATTCCGGAAGTTCAGGATGATGACGGCACGTGTGTGCGCGTTGTGTGCGGCAACTTTTGGGGCAAAGCCGGTCCCGTGGATGGCGTCGCTGCTGAGCCGGTTTACCTTGATGTGTCCGTTCCGCCCGGGAAGTCGAAGAGCCTGCCTGTGGAAACTTCGCGCCACGCCTTCGCATACGTTTTCGGCGGGAATGGGAAATTCTGCAACGCCTCGGGGCCGCTCGCCGTTCCCACCGAGCCGGTGAGCTGGGCGGACACGCATCCTCCCACTGAGGCGGATAACCGCTCGCTGATATTGTTTGATCGCGGTGATGAGGTGATGGTGCAGGCCGGAGAGGAGGGAATCCGCTTTCTGCTGATTTCCGGAAAGCCATTGGAAGAGCCCGTGGCGTGGTACGGTCCCATTGTCATGAATACGCAGCAGCAGCTTCGCCAGGCATTCGAGGAGCTTGAACAGGGTACATTCCTCAAAAACAAGTAAACCTATGACGGGGGAACCCATAAGAGTGGAAAAGCCTTCCTTTGACCCCGGCTTCACAACCAAATATCGCGGCGGGCTGAGCCGGATCATCAACCCGAGCGGCCAGTTTAACGTTCGCCGGCGCGGAACCTCCTGGCGCGACGTCCATCCTTACCTGTTCATGATCAACGCCAAGTGGTGGCAATTCTGGCTGATGATTTTTGGCGGTTTCGTGTTCGCCAACCTGATCTTCGCTTTTATCTACCTGAAGATCGGAATCCAATATCTTCAGGGAGCGGACACGGCCACTCCGCTCGACCGCTTCATGAGCGCCTTCTTCTTCAGCGCCCAGACATTTACGACGGTGGGTTACGGACGAATTTCTCCCGACGGTTTTCTTGCCAGTCTCGTGGCCTCGTTGCAGGCTCTGCTGGGATTGATGGCGCTGGCCATCGGCACTGGTTTGCTGTTTGGAAGATTTTCACGGCCGGCGGCTCGCCTGGAATTCAGCAGTCAAATGGTTGTTGCGCCATATCAATCCGGAACAAGCCTGCAATTCCGTCTGGCCAACCGGCGCAGCAACAATTTGATGGAAGTGGAAGCCCGCCTGATGCTGAGCACCGTGGAGCCTTCGGATCAAGGCCTGCTGCGCAAATACAAGTACCTGACCCTGGAGCGCCAGCAGGTTCAGTTTCTGCCGCTTACCTGGACGGTTGTTCACCCCATTGACGAGTCGAGTCCGCTTTGGGGCAAAACTCCCGAAGATCTTGCGGAGCAGCAAGCAGAATTTTTGATTCTTATCAAAGGATTCGACGACACATTCTTCCAGACGGTGCACGTCCGCCATTCCTACCGATTTGAGGAGATCGTTTGGGGAGTCCGATTCGCGCCTGCTTTCGAGCCGGACGAAGGTGGCGAAATGGTGCTCGACCTCGGAAAGCTCAGTGAGATTGCTCCTGCCGACATTCTCACTTCACCCAAGCAACTTAAGAGTTGAGCCGGGTGCAAAGAATGAATGGGCTGGATGAGGCTGCATTCGTGGCTTCTTTTTTTGCGAAAAAATTACTCACACCCGCAAGAATTTCCCTCCCGCAATGACCCCTTAAGTCAATCAACTTGTTGTAAAGCAAGAGACTAAGAGATTTGGCAGTCGCGCTGCTCTATTGTTCCGGGAAAGCAGCTTCCGGCGGCTTGAGCATTCAACCCGCTATGCAGCGCCATGTGGCCCACAATCTGAATTGGCCGAGCCGGTTGGTCAGTGGCCGGGTGAGAGCCGGACGATTGGATTTCCAGCCGATGAGGCGGCGAGTATGAACAAAAGCATGGGGAAGAGGAAAATGGTGGCACTGTACCTGCTTCTGGTTTTCGTTGCGATGTTTCCTGCTTCTTTGAGTGCTAAAGACGCGGTCATGGGAAAGATCGAGTTCAATGCAGGTTCGCACATTGAAAAAACTTCGGGAGTTTGGATCGACGACCAATATGTGGGGTATGTCAAGGAACTGAAGGGATCGAAGAGCGTGCTCCTCTTGCCGGGAGTCCACAACGTCACCGTGCGGCAGGATGGCTATAAGGATTACACGCAACAAGTGTTCATTCAGCCCGGCAAAACAGTCTTGGTTACGGTTGCAATGGAGAAAAACCTGACTGGGCAATATCCTACGGTCACCTCAACTCTGAAGATCGAAGTTGATCCGCCGCGCGCCGCGGTATTTGTTGACGGGGCATTTGTCGGACACGTGGGTGAATTCGAGGGTCTCGGCCGCGGCATGCTGGTTTCGCCGGGGATGCATCAAATCAAGATCGCACTTCCGGGCTATCGGACCTTTGAATCGGACATCAACGCTCTGCCTCGTCAAAAAGTGGAAGTCAAAACTCGTTTGGTAAAAAGCAACGGCCCCGTGGAAGCTCCACTGGTGCAGACAAATGCCGCCGATGTGAAGCGATCGGCGGAGCTTTCAGACTCCGCTTCGGTTTCACACTGACAGAAGGTTTTTTGCCGCTTTCCTGGGAATCACCATATTGTCCTCCCCGCCCATTCAACTCTGACCTCGGCTTTCAGAAAATACTGCTTCGGGACGCAGGCAAATCAACAGACGGGAAACTTTTCGCATCATGGCTTGCCAGCGAAACTCCGTCTGATATCATTTCCGTGCAATGGAGGGAACGGAATGAATTTGCTCACAACCCTGAAGGGCTCGATGCTCGAATCCTTCTTTCCCGCCGCGTGGGATCTGGCCAAGTGGGACGCCTGCGTGGACGACGATCCGAAGGCGGTTTTCAATCGCCAGCCGAAGTGGCACAAGGATTATTCAATTC
>JASIKV010000280.1 GCA_030049455.1 Terriglobia bacterium | reverse complement strand
AAAACGTTGATGGGAGTGATCTCGCCGGTCTCGGGATTCCACAGTTCCGGCTGTTTGCCCTTCACCCGGAAGGTGATGACCAGATCCTCCGCACGGCGGCGGCGGTTCGTGACGAAATAGACTTCCGCGCCGCCCACGCTGCGGTGGATGAAATTGATGGGAGCGCCGCCTGAGCGGGAAGTGACGTCGCAATCGGGCTTGATGCCCAGTTTGTCGAGTACGGTCGCCAGCGGCAATCCCCAAAACACGCGGCCTTTGCCGTAGGTGCGTTCCGTGATTTCCGTTCCATCGAGTTTGCCCCAAACGTCATCGACAATCTGGTGCAATTCGTCATCGCAGTGCGGGTAGCCGGTCAGACCAGGATTGACCTGCGGTTTGGGTCCCACCACCGCGACGCCTGCGTTCACCATGTCGCGGACTTTGCGCAGCATGTCGATGCCCAGGCGTTTGTCCTCGGGAAGAACCAGCACACGATAGGTCATCCCGTCGGGCAGAACGATGCGGCCATTCGCAGCCCTCATGCGGGTAAGAATCGCTTCCTCATTGGCGACATCGTAGTAGTATCCCTCCGGAGGCGTAGGACTCAATTCTTCGGGATAAACCGGGGTGTCCACCGGAACTTCAACTCCCGCATAGTAAACCAAATCCGCCACCAGAGTGCCCTGGCGAAGCATGTTCTGCGTGCGCGCGGCGTACCGATACCAGCCCGACAACTCTTCATATAGCGTGTTGGTGCGATCGTTCTCCCAGCCCCAAGGCCCCATGGTCATTCCGGGAATAGCCGTGGGATTGGGTTGCATAGCGTTGCGATGGAAGATGTACTCGTTCAGTCCCTGCGTGTACATCAAATCGCCCTGGCCCTTCATTTGGTAGGGATAGTTCTGCCACATCGCGAATTGCTGGGCCCCGGTGAAGGATTCAGCGCCCACCACGGGCTTGCCGAAAACGTGGCCGATGCAGCCGTTCAGCTTCACGCTGTAATTGTTGTTGCCCTGGCCCACCCAGAACTCGCCCATGGGCACATCAAGACGCGCGCCGGACTGAAGCTCCTCGAAGGGGCCTCCGCTGTAGGGCTCGGCGTAAGCCTTCATTTTGTTCTGGCGGCAGCGCTCCGCAAATCGCCCGTAATAGTAATCGCCCATCAGGTCGGCGCAGGTGCGGCGGATGTCCCACAGGAACCTCTCGGAAATTTCAGTGCTCTCCACGATGCGGCCGGTCACTGCCGGAAGGTATTTGCGTAGATCGTAACCGCGGCGCTTTTGAAATTCCTGCGGGAATTCCCTGGTCCAGTTCTGCATGCCGGTTTCATAGCTGTCGATAAGCCCGCCGGCCAGTCCACGCGCCGCAAGCGGGCCGAGCGATTGCAACAGCCCGGCGAAGAAATGATCGAAGTGGAAGTCGTAGGCCTCGCGGCTGAACTTGTCGCACTCGAGTCCCAACCCGCCGTCCGGCGCCGGATGGTTGTTCACGCCCGTCGTGGTCTGCCCGATGCGCAGCACCGTCCAAGTTCCCTCCGGCGCGTCCCAGGTCAGGTGGCCGCTGGAATCGAGGTTTTTCGTAAGGTCGAGGACCTTGGACGGATCGATCATTGAGCCTGCCGGCGCCTCCGCGGCCTGCGGGGTGAATCCCGGCGTGCGAGTGAAGTTGGCGCGCCGAGTCCATTCGGGAATTCGCGCCGCGCCGCTCAGGCGGACGTTTTTGATTTTCTGCGCTTGAACGAGCACCAGGCGATAGAACCTGGCCTGCACGGCGGGGAAAGTTGCGGTGCCGGGATATTCGACGTTCTCCTTCCCACTGCCGCCCCAATCGAGGTCGCAAACCTTGCGGAATTCACTGCCGTCGTCGGAGACTTCCAGGCGATTGTTTCCCGGGCCGCGCACAAGATGATCGGCGCCCGCGGGCGGCTCACTGAAAAATGTTATGGAGCGCGCTTCGAAGGGGTCGGAGAATTCCAGTTGCAGATAGGCCGTCTCGCCCTTCCCAGGCGGATGGACTTCGATGCCGCCGGGCTGATCGACTGCGAGCAATGCCGAGGAATCGACTGGGCCGGAATTGCTGCGCACCGCGCGCAACGCCTGCTGCCACGGTTTGCGCTCGCCCTCAAGCGCGGGAAACGCCAGCACGAGAGCGTCGCGATAATAACCCAGCTTGGAAAGCGGCGTGGGTAGTGTCGCGACAACCGGGTGGCCACCTGGGATCAGGGCTTCGCTCCACGTGATCTGCTTCATCGAGTATTCAGGCGTTATCCACGGTCCGCCGCTGGAAGACCAGCCCGGGCAATTCATGATGTCGAACTCCATGCCCAGGCGATCCGCTTCCTTGGCGGCGTGCTGAAGCAGGCGCATGTGCTCGGCGCCGCTGTAGTCCACTGGACCCTTGGGAATACCCGTGCCGACCTGAAAGATCTGGAAGCCGCGAAGGCCCACTCGCTTCATCGCCTCGATGTCGAGCGTAATGCCTTGGGCCGTAATGTTGCCGTTCATCCAGTGCCACCAGGTTTTGCAGTGCGCGCCCGCCGGCGGCTGGCGAAATGCGGCTTCCAGCGCGCCCGTGGTTTCCGCCTGAAGGTCAGCCTGTGGTTTGATGCCGATTAGCGTCGCGGCTCCGCCCGCAACGCTTTGCATGAATGTCCGTCGCTTCATATGAATCCCCCCTTCAGTCCGGGAGTACCGGCTGAAAATTATGGCAAGCGGGAAAAAATTACTCCCCTTCGGTGAGAAAGGAAAGAAATTTCGCGCAGGAAGATTTTGATCAGCGGGCGAGCAGGTGGAAACGGGTTGCGGGGACTATTGCTGCGGCTGCACGGAAAGGTACTGGCCCAGCTTTTCAGCAGCCACACCCAGCGCTCGCGCCAGGCTCAATTTGGCGAGATTATGGGCGAAGACGCTGTCGATGTAATCGAAGTCAGCGCCGGTCATTGATTCCTGGGACTGGATGACGTCGTAGTTTTCGCTGACGCCTGTCTCAAAGCGCTCGCGGGTCTGATGAAGGGTGTCGGTCATCAGCGCAATATTCTGCTTCGCCACATCCACTTGATTGGCTGCGGCCTCAAGATCCAAGCAGGCGCTTCGGACGTCGCTTTCAATCTGGCTGCGCGTGTCCTCCAGTTCGGCGCGGCGCTGCGTGAGCACGGCCTGGGCCTGCTGGATGTCCGCTTTGTTGCGTCCGCCCATCCAGATGGGCATATTCACGGTTGCGGCGACCGTATAAGTGGGACGCAATTCGGCGGGCGTACCGATGTCGCCATAGTCGGCGCTGACCGAAGCGGAAGGGTAGCGTTCCGCATGCGCGGCAGCCAACGCGCGTTCCGCGGCTTTCACTTGCGCCTCTGCCGCCTTCAGGTCCGCGCGCGCAGCGAGGGCCTGCTGCACGGCGTCGTCCACGCTCAGGGTTGGAGCGGGGGCAAAGGGAATCTTGTCTGAAAGCTCATAGTCAGCGCTGGGGGGCAGGCCGGTCATCCGCGCGAGGGTGATTTTCTGCTTGGCGAGATCGTTCTGGAGAGTCACCAGACGTTGCTGGTCAAGCAGCACTTCAACGTGAGCGCGATTCACGTCGATCTGTGCGGCCTTGCCGAATTGCAGTTGCTTTTCCGTTCGCGCTTCGAGCGCTTTGGCGGTCTCAAGCTGGGCGCGGGCCGAATCCAGGCGGGATTGCGCCGCGATGACTTGAAGGTACTCGCCCGCAACGGCCAGCACGATCGCTTCCTGCGCGTCCTGAGCGGAAAGCTCGCCGGCGCGGCCCACCTCGCGCGCGGAGCGGTAATTGTTGAGCGCC
>JASIKV010000029.1 GCA_030049455.1 Terriglobia bacterium | reverse complement strand
GGAGTTTATGGCCACCCTGCAGCGGGGCACCGACATGTCCATGCAGCGCGCGGCCCAAAGCGCCAGTGCCCGCTCGCATGCGGCCGACGATTGGTGCGACTATGCGCTCGACCTTCAGAAGCGCATGGACCCCAATACCGGCGTCATTAGCAAAGATTCCAGCGCTTACAACTATACTTGGGTGAATCAATCCGGCCAGCGGATTCAGACCAACGATGTCAACGCCAATCCCAACGGGAACGGCACGGGAAATTGGACCCTGCAGCAGAACGTCAATTAGAAGGATGAAGTATGAAGGATGAAGTCTGAAGTGATGAATTTGGATCAAGGGGATGAGCAAGTTTCATCCTTCAGCCTTCACCCTTCATACTTTTTTTAGTTATGGCTGAGTATGTTTGCAAAATCGGGACGGATGCCGGGCGCGTTTTGACCCAGACGGAGGAGGCTCGTTCGGAGGAGGAAGTCCGCCAGCGCCTTCGCGCACAAGGGTATTTGATTTTTTCGGTCCACTCGAAGGACCTGCTCAATTTTCAGGGCCGGGCGGGGCGCCCGGGGAAAATCCCCGCCGATGAATTCCTGATTTTCAACCAGCAGTTCCTGACCCTTTCAAAGTCCGGCTTGCCCTTGCAGAAGTCGCTGGACCTGCTGGCGCATCAGACACGCAGCGAGTCGCTGCGGCTGGCCATTGAAGCGGTTCGCGACAAAGTGCGGAGCGGCGCGCTGCTCTCCGAAGCCTTCGAATCGGCCGGCAACTTTCCCAAGATCTATTGCGCAACCGTGCGTGCGGGTGAGCGCAGCGGAAGCCTGGACAAAGTACTCAGCCAGTTTCTTTCCTATCAGAAGCAGTCGCGTGGGTTTCGCAAGAAGTTCATTTCCGCGTTGATTTATCCGGCCGTGCTGCTGGTCGTCCTGAGCATTCTGGTAACGCTGGTCATCAATTTCATTGTGCCGCAGTTTGCCAAGCTCTATGCCGACATGGACGTGCAATTGCCGCAGATCACGACCTTCACCATCTCCGTCGCCATGCAGATCAAGCATTACTTTCTGCTCATTCTCCTGGTCCTTGTGGGAGCGGTGTTGCTCTTCCGGATGGCGGCGCAATCCGCAAAGGCCCGCATGGGCTGGGAGCGGGTGAAATTCAAGCTGCCGATCGTCGGCGGCCTGCTGCTGAAGTTTTCCGTGGCGGAGTTTGCGCGCACCCTCGCAGTGCTGCTGCAGGGCGGCACGCCCATCGTGGCCGCGCTGGAAACCGCCAAAGGCTCGGTCACCAGCCCCTGGCTTTCCCAGGCCATCGCCCACGCGCAGCAGGAAGTTGCGGCGGGCAAGGAGCTGAGCGCAAGCCTGCGGATGAGCGGATTCTTCCCCGCCATCGCGCTCGACATGATGGAAGTAGGCGAGACCACGGGCGCCATGGCCAACATGCTGGATGCCCTGGCGGAGTTTTTTGAGGAGGACGTTGCAATCGATCTCGAAACGCGCCTCTCCATGGTGGGCCCGGTGATGATTGCGCTCATCGCAGTCATCGTGGCATTCGTGCTCATCGCGTTTTATATGCCGCTGTTTTCGATGGCGGCGCAAATTCATTGACGGGATACGGGAAAAGGGAAAAAAGGGATGCCTGAGACTACTGTGGATGCCAAGGAAATCGAAGCCGCGCGGAAGCTGGCGGCGCGCTATCAATTCCAGTTTGTCGATTTGCGCGACTCGCGGCCCGACGCCGAACTTCTACGCACGATTCCCCTCGAACTGATGCTCCACTACGAATTTCTGCCCCTGCAGGGAAGCGACCGCGAGCTGGTCATTGTGGTGGCCGACCCCACCAACCTGACCCGCCTGGACGAGCTCGAGATCAAACTGGACCGTCACCTGGTGGTGCGCGTCGCGGCGCCCACCCAGGTGCGGGATTTCCTGAAGCGGACTGAACCCTCGCAGCGCGTGCTGGATGACGCCACGGAAGAGTTTCGCCTGGACGTAATCCGCGATGAAGAAGCCGCGGGCGAGGGCCTTTCCCTGGAACACCTGGTGGACGAAGTTCGTGACGTCAACCCGATGATCCGCCTGGTGGATTCGATTATTTTTGCGGGCCTCGAGCGGCGTGCCAGCGACATTCACATCGAGAGCCGCGACAACTCCGTGGTGGTGAAGTACCGCATTGACGGCGTGCTGCAGCAGGCCATGGCGCCGCTGGCAAGGGAATACCAGTCCAACCTGATTACGCGCATCAAAGTCATGTCGGAACTGGACATTGCGGAGCGCCGCGTTCCACAGGACGGCCGCTTCCGTGTGCGCTACCGTGGGCGGCCCATCGACTTTCGCGTGTCCATCATGCCCTCGATTCACGGCGAAGACGCCGTGCTGAGGATTCTTGACAAGGAATCGCTGCATGAGAAGTTTCACTCGCTGCGCCTGGAAGTTCTGGGCCTGGCCGAGCGGGAAATGCGCGCCTTCCGGCGGTTTATCCGCGAGCCTTACGGCATGGTGCTGGTCACCGGACCCACGGGCAGCGGCAAAACCACCACGCTTTACGCCTCGCTTTCGGAAATCAAATCGGACGAAGACAAGATTATTACGATTGAAGACCCTGTCGAGTATCAGGTGCGGGGAGTCACGCAGATTCCCGTGAACGAAAAGCGCGGGCTGACCTTTGCGCGCGGCTTGCGGTCGATTCTGCGGCATGACCCAGACAAGATCATGGTGGGAGAAATTCGCGACAACGAAACGGCGCAAATCGCCATTCAGTCGGCGCTCACAGGCCACCTGGTTTTCACCACCGTGCACGCCAACAACGTCGTGGACGTTCTCGGCCGCTTCCTGAACATGGGCGTCGAGCCCTACAACTTCGTCTCGGCTCTGAATTGCATCATGGCGCAGCGTCTGGTGCGCACCATTTGTGGCGTGCGCAAGCGGGAGGGGCAGGTCTCCAAGGAACTTTTGGAGGAGTCCGGCCTGAAACCCGAGGAGTGGAAAGACGTCGCCTTCTACGAGGGTGCGGGCTGCCAGGAGTGCAATGAGACGGGTTATCGCGGCCGCACGGCGATTGGCGAGCTGCTGGCCCTTTCCGACAATATTCGCGAGATGATTCTGGCAAAACGCCCGACGTCGGAAATTCGCCGCGCCGCGCACTCCGAAGGAATGCGTTCGCTGCGTGAGTCGGCGCTCGAAAAGGTCCGCCTGGGTGTGACCACGCTGCGCGAAATCAACAAGGTCACGTTTGTGGAATGATAAACTGGAATCGCGGCCATCGTGCCTCCGGAGCGGTTGACTCATGGACTGGGGTAAATTGAAAAAACGGGCCGGGATCGGCGGGCGGACCCACGCGGGTCACTTTGTGGCGCCGACTTTTGCGCTGGACCTTCAGCCGGGTTTCGTGGCGGCCGCGCGCCTGAACATCTCCAAACGCCTGGTTCAAAGCGTGGGCGTGCGCGAGCTTCCTGCCGGTGTCCTTGCGCCTTCCGCCAACAAGTCCAACATTGCAGATCTGGCGGCCGTGCGGAAAGCCATTTCCGAAGTCATCCAAAAAGTGGGAAGCAGCGGAAGCCGCGTGGGCCTGCTGATTCCCGACACGGCGGCGCGCATCGCTTTGCTGCAATTCGAAACTTTACCGGACGATGCACAGCAGGCGGAGACGATGGTGCTTTGGCGAATGCGCGAATTCCTGCCCTACGCCCCGGAGGAAGCCCGCCTGACTTTCCAGATTGTGGGCAGGCAGCCCGGCTCTCTGGAGGTTCTGGTCGTGGCGGTGCGCGGGTCGGTGCTGGCGGAGTACGAAGCCGGAATAGAAAGCGTCAACGGCGCTCCAGCGCTGGTCTTGCCGGTGAGCGTGGCGCTGCTGCCTCTGCTTTCGGATGGGGACGGCGGCCAGCTTTTGCTTCACCTCTGCACGGGGTCATTGACCGCCGTGGTTGTGGCGTCCAACCGATTGCGCTACTGGAGGACGCGCGCCCTGGGCGATGATCTGCAAACCAATCTCGCCGAGGTTGCCCGTGAGACCAGCCGGGTTCTTGCGACGTGCCAGGACAACCTGGGTGTGCAGATCGAAAACGTCTGGTATTGCGAGCGTGCCTCCGGCGAGGGGAAGCCCGCGATTGCCCAGGCGCTGGCTGAGACCGTGGGTCACGAGCTTCGCCCTCTGCCGCCGAAGTTCCTGCCGCCCGCCGGCCTTCCCGCCGGCCAGGGCGAAGTGTTTGAGCAGTTCGGAATGCCCTTTGCCGGGCTTTTGGCAAACTTGAATTAACAACGATGAAGATTACTCTCAATCTTTCTCCGCAGTCGAGCGCGCGTGACCGTTATGCGCTGGGATGGGGAATTCCCGCCATGCTGATCGGGGCGGCGGCGCTGGCCCTCCTGTCGCGAGCTTCGCTGCGTGAATACCGTGAATATCAGGCTGCGGACACGCAGCTTGCCCAAATTCAGAGACATGTTGACGATCTGGCGCGTCAGGAATCGGGCATTCGCGCCAAACTTGAGAACCCGGCATCGCGGGATTTGCGAATTCGCGCCAAGTTCATTAACCAACTCATCGCGGAGAGGCAGCTTTCCCTTGCGCAAGTGAGTTCCCGCCTGGCGGGACTTCTTCCCGACGACGCACACTTGACGGCCCTGGCATTTGCTTCCCCCAAGGAACCCGGAGGGGATTACGGATTGCGCATCGGGATCGCCGCCAAAGATGAGGATGCCATCGAGTCCTACATCAACGACCTGGAGGATTCACCCGACTTCAAGGATGTATCCATCATCAACCAGGGCTTCCAGGAGGACCCCTCGCAGGGTTCGCAGATCAACCTGGTTTGCACGGCCCGCTATTTGCCCGGAGCGCAGGTGGAGGGGGAGGCTAAAAGCAAAGCTTCCGAAGGCGGCAACGAGAAGTCAGAGGCTGGAAAACCTGCGACGGTGACCAAGAATGAGAAGCCGGAGGTCAAGAAGCAGAACCCGCCGGGCCATGCACCGGCGCCCATGATTGGACCTCCCAAAAAGGAGAAGAAAAGTGCGCAGAAGCCGGCGCCAAATCGTAAACCGAATCATTGAGATCTTTGGAGCAGGCCTGGTGATTCTGGCTCTGGTGGCGTTCTTCGGCGTCTACCGGCCGCTCGCCCTCAGGCTCGATACGCAGGCGCACCACCGCGCGGAGCTGCGCCAATCGGTCCGGAATCTGCAAGTGCGTGTGGACGTGTTGAAGAAATACGAAGCCGCCCTGCCCGATGTGGGAAAGACGCTTGACGATTTCACCAGCCGTCGCATCCCCCCGCGCCGGGAAGGGTATTCCACCGCCGACCATCTGCTGCACAAGATCGCGGACGCTTCCGGGGTAAAGCTGGCTACCCTGGGATTCAAGCTGGAGACGCAGCACAAGGATCCGTTTGAGCACCTCGAGCTGGAGATCAATGCGCAGGGACCCTACCCAGGCTTGGTGAAATTTGCGCACACGCTCGAAACCGCGGATGAGTTTATGCTTGTCCGCGATTTTCAGTTTACGCCGGGAGACAACAACGGGCCGCTCAACCTGAAACTGGGAGCAGATCTCTACCTGACGCCATGAAACTATCCGCCGGTATCCAAAAATGGGGAAGCGCCGTGCTGGGCCTGGTGGCCATGCTGCTGGTGGCCAATATGGTGGCCCAGTATCGAAGCTGGCAGCCGGGAAGCTTTCGCGCCCACGCTGCCGCCCCCGCTGACTTGTCTGCGACCGCCGAAAAGACCAAGTCCCACGTTGCGGATGACCTGGCGAAATACGATCCGGCCATCCACTTCGACACGCTGAAAGACCTGGACGCGCGGCCGCTTCCCGACCAGCCGCGCAATCCTTTTGTCTTTGTGGGCGAAGCCGCTCCGCTGCCGCCGCCTCCGAAACCGGAGGCGCCGAAGGCTCCTCCACCTCCTCCCCCGCCGCCGCCCATCAAGGCCATGGGATACACGGAACTCCCCGGCGGCAAGGGAGAAGCCATGGTTACTTTCAATGAGGATGTGCTGGTGGTCCACGAGGGGGATTCAGTCGGGGAAAAGTACAAGGTGGTGAAGATTACTCCCACGGCAATTGTGATTCAGGATGTCGAGACGCAAAAACAAATTGATTTGTCGTTCCCGCAATAAGGCTTGGCGCTCTCCGCGGCGATCCGACGGCATGGTGCTGATCGTCATCATGATCGTGGCCACGCTGATGCTCGTGGCGCTGGCCGCCGCCGTTCCCAGCGTTCTTCAGGAGGGAGTACGCGAGCGCGAGGCGGAGCTCCAGTTTCGCGGATACCAATACGCCCGGGCGATTGCGCTGTTCCATAAGCAGTTCAACCGTTACCCCGTGAGTGTTAAAGAATTGATGGGAACCAATGGGATGAGGTTCCTGCGCAAAGAGTACCCGGATCCCCTGGACCCCAAGGGCAAATGGCGATTCATCCACACCAATGCCGCGGGCGTGCTGCTGGATTCCGTCAATCAGCCTTTGAATAACCCAAACAACAACACCAACCCCGCGGGCCTGGGCATCAACGGCTCGTCCTCCACCTCCTCCGGCTCGTCATTTGGGAACAGCTTTTCAATGGGCGGGACAAGCTCATTCGGCTCTCAAAACGGCAGCACGGGCTTTGGGTTGAGTTCGAACCTGGGAAGTTCCAGTTCCGCCGGATCCAGCTCATTCTCCATGTCCTCATCGGGAACAAGTACCGGGCAGGAAGAGCTGCCCGGCGCGTATATCGTCGGCGTCGCCGCCACAAGTAAGAAGCAGGCCATCAAGGTCTGGAAGAAATACGACCACTACAATCAATGGGAGTTCATCGGACTGGATATGGGCGTGTTTGGAATTGGAGTCGGCATGCCCGGCGGAGGGACAGGCGGCCAGGGCGGCATCGGGCAGCCCAACTCACCGCAAGGCTCGTCATTTTCGCCCGGAGGCTTCAGCCTGAATCCCACTACCCCAAATCAAGGATCCCCGCAGAACTAACCCTCGCTCAAAATTCAAACAACAACACTACCCGCATGCCCCTGGCAATGCCGCGCCTCATTTTCTGGGTTACAATAGGATTTTGGACCTGACAAGCGACCCAGGTGGTTGCTCCGTTTTGAGGGAGCCGGAACGAAGATGCGATGCAGCATTCGCAAAATGCTCGTTTTGGGGGTTAACCTGTGCCTGCTGCTGGTGATGGCGGGCTGCGGCGCCGCTACGTACCCCAACGCTCCGCACTCGGATAATCACGCAACGACCATGGTTTTTGACCCCGCGCCCGCAGTCTTGACGGTGGGGCAGACTTTTCAATTTGCGGTCAGCGGCCCGAACGCGGTTCATGCCGCCGCCATCTGGACGGTGTCGGGAATAAGGGGCGGAAACTCAACCGTCGGCACGATCTCCAGCACGGGGTTGTACACGGCGCCTGCTGCCCCGCCGAATCCCCCGAGTGTGACCATCGCCGCGGCCGGCCATACCGATTCGAGCGATGCTGCCTCGTTGCAGATCACGATTTCGGCGGACAAGCCGGCTGAGGTGGCGATTTCCATTGCCAGCCCGGTCGGCCCGGCGAGCGTGACCGTGGGCCAGACGCTGCCCATCACCGCCGCGGTGGCCGGCGCTCCGAATACGGCGGTCAATTGGACCGTGGCGGGCGCACTCTCCGGTATTTCTGCCAACGGCAACCCGACGCTGGGCACGATCCCCGGAACCTCACCCAGCGCCACCTACACGGCGCCCTCCGCGCTTCCTTCGGGTAATAACCCCGTCACGATCACGGCCACAAGTCAGGCAGACCCATCGCAGTCGGCTTCGCTCACCGTCACCATCAATCCATCGGCCAGCCACGCGAACCCCATCAACGTGCCCGGCGGAAATACGGATGCGACGGATGTGAACGTTGACATCGCCTCCTCCAGCCCCTCGCTGGGACTTGCGGACATCGGAACATGCGGAGGAACGCTGGCCTCCACTTCCAGCCTGACGAGCTGCTCGGGTGGTGTGGCGAGCGTCACGATTTCAAGGGGCGCCACCGCGATTGTCTGGCTGCTCGGCCAGGGCCTGACGGATAACGGTGGAACGGCCGTGGCCAATGGCTTGTCAGTGGATGTGAGCCAGGGGATGCGCAATGACGTCACGGTGACCCAGTTGACGCCGCTCAGCCCCACGGACAATCACGCCGGGCTGCTGAATGTGGCATTTCAGGTGACGGTCAACCCCAACGCCACTCCGGGTCCGCGCAATATCATTGTGACCAACAGCGTCACCGGTGAGTTGCAGGCGTTCGTGGGGGCAATACAGATTCAGTAGAGGCACGAAGGATGAAACTGCGTCTTGCGACTCTCGTGCGTGTTCTTGCCGCAGCAAGCCTGGCCGCTTCCGTGGCGCGCGCCTCCACGCTTGTCTCCATGTCGCTTGAGCAGCTTACCGAAGCCTCAAGCGACATCGTGCAGGGGCGCGTCGCGGGGCAGACGGACCGCTGGAACGATGCTCACACGCAGATCGTGACCCTGACCTCCATCAAGGTTGAGCAGGCGTACAAAGGAAACCCCACTTCGACCGTGGTGATTGAGCAAATGGGCGGCACGGTAGGCAACGTGTCCGCATTCGTTCCCGGCGACATGACCTTCAATCCGCAGGGCGAGTATGTCTTGTTCCTCGAACCCGCGGCCACGGGCTCGTATTATCGGCTGGTAGGGATGACCCAGGGCGCGTACCGCGTCTACCGCGATGCTGTCACGAATCAGGACCGGGTGATTCTGCCCTCCTTCAGCCATTTGCAGGCCGAACTTCAGTCACTTGGCCCGTCCGATCCGCCGGGAACGCTGCCCCTGGGGGGTTTCCACAACTACGTAGCCCGCATTGTGGAGCAGGGGATTCACGTTCCGCACGGCCTGGAGCTTTCTGTGGCCATCATCTCCACGGAGCCGCGCGGGACAGGGCGAATGCGCGTGTACGGCAGGACCACCACAGCGCTGTTCCCGAGCAAGTCACTGGTAATTCCGGCGGGCACGGAGGTTGAAGGCGAAGCGGTTCTGCTGAGTGCGATGTGGACGATTCACTGGGATGAGCTGAGCGTGCGCGGGGTTCACGCGGCCATCTCCGCAACCAACGATGAAGCCGAAGGAACTTTGCGGGGCCGAAGCCTGGTCCTGCAAGTGAGGTGAAATCCGTGGGAGCGATCAGGAAAGCGCCGAATCGCCGCCAATGGGCCGTGTGGAGCCTCGCCCTGG
>JASIKV010000279.1 GCA_030049455.1 Terriglobia bacterium | reverse complement strand
TTTCATCGGCTTCTGGAGGAAGTGGATAGCCGGCGGCCGCAGCTTGCCATCCTCATCGACTTTCCGGATTTCAACCTGCGATTGGCAAAGAAGCTCAAAAAGCGGCGAATCCCCGTGGTCTACTTCGTCAGCCCGCAAGTCTGGGCCTGGCGCAAGGGGCGCGTACAGAAACTCAAGGAACGCATCGCCAAGATGATTGTCATTTTCGATTTCGAAGAGGCAATCTACAAGGGCGCAGGAGTGCCGGTGGAGTATGTCGGCCATCCGCTTATCGACATGGTACGCCCGCATCTGGCGCGCGAGGAGTTTTTCACGAAGGTCGGCCTCGATGCTTCCGTGCCGACCGTTGCATTGCTGCCCGGCAGCCGCCAGACGGAAGTGAGCGCGAATTTGCCCGTCATGCTTGAAGCGGCCACGCGCCTGACCCTGCACCGGAAACTCCAATTCGTTGTGGCTGCGGCCCCGACCATCGATTCGCATTGGCTGGCGACAACCTTGCTCGAGTGCTACATTGGCCGGGCGACCGTGCGCACGGCCGTCCACGCCACCTACGACACGCTTCAACACTCAGACCTGGCCATTGTGGCGAGCGGGACAGCCACGCTGGAAGCGGCCCTGCGCGAGCGTCCCATGGTGGTGGTGTATCGAGTTTCCGCGCTCACTTGGCTGGTGGGGAAATTCCTGGTGAACGTCCCGTACTACAGCATGGTGAATATTCTGGCCGGGAAGGAGTTGGTGCCGGAGCTGATGCAGCACGATTTCAATCCCGACAAACTGGCCGCGCGGGTAGAATATCTTCTTGACCACCCGGAGGCCCGGCAGGAAATGATCGAAGGATATAAAGAGGTTAAAGCGCGCATGGGGGCGGGGGGAGCGCTTGAAAAGGCGTCTGACGCCATAGTACAGGTGTACCAATCGTCGCAGGCTACGGGTTAGACTTGTGGAAATATTTCGATTCTACGCAAAATGGTTGTAGGGTCATGCAACGCGAAAGTGAGCCTTATAATCCAATCCAAGGGCCACGAATCTTGATAGGTGCAGGAATGAACCGACTCATTTCCACGGACTTGGCTGCATCTCTGCGCCGCGCGAGTCCAGTCCGCAGAGGCATAATTCAGGCAAGTTTGCTGGTAATGGCCCTCATCGTGACGTCCGGATCGGGCCGGGCTCAAAGGGGTCCGAACTTTGAGGTCAAGAACTACGTCATTGACGCCCAATTGCTGACCTCCGAGCACCTGATCAGCGCGACCGCCCGCATCGACCTTATCCCCAACATCGATCTCACCGCGCTGAACTTTGAACTGCACAGCAACCTGCGAGTTGATAAAGTTACCGACCCCTCCGGCCAGGACGTCAACTTCAAACGGGATGGCCTGAACCTCAGCGTGTCACTGCTAAACCCCCTGCCCGCGGGCAAACTGTCAACCATCACTGTGAAGTACGGAGGATTGCTGAATTCCGCCGACGGCAGCCCCGTGGAAGGCATCAAGGTGGCGTACATCGGGCCGGACGGGACCTATCTGCTTTATCCCGGCCGGTGGTTCCCCGTCAGCGGCTACGGAGTGAATCGCTTTTCGGCGACCATGAACATCACCGTCCCTTCCGATGAGGTGGTCATCGCCTCGGGGAAGGAGGCATTGCCGGAGCGCCAGCCTGGACAAGTTACTTATTCTTACGTTTTCGACAAGGAATCCTTCCCGGGAACGGTTATCGCCGGGCATTACACCGCACAGCCGGCTACGGCCGCTGGAGCTGACATCGCGCTGTACCTGAAGCCTGGGCACGAAGGCCTTGCGGCGAGCTATGGCGACACGGCAGCGAAGATTTTGGGATTCTACAGCGACATATTTTCCCCTCTCCCCGACGCCCACCTGGCAATCGTGGAGATCGCCGACGACACGGTGGGGGGATACACAGCTCCCGGCCTGGTGGCTCTCGCCTCGCGCGCCGTCACCAACCCGGTCAACTACCGGCTGCTCTCGCACGAAATATCGCACCTGTGGTGGCGATGCCTGGTGAGCCCGGCAAGCTCCAACGATGCATTCCTCGATGAAGGTCTGGCCGAGTATTCCAAAGCGCTCTATATCCAGCAGGCCGCAGGAGATGCGGCATTTGAAGACTTAATGCGCGACACGGCGGTGGGCGCACTCACACACGAAGAGGTGGCCCCCATCGCGCAAGCCAGCCAATTGCACGAGTTCACACCCGAGTATGAATCGATTGTCTTTGACAAGGGCGCGATGGTGTTCCACATGCTGCGGTGGGTGATTGGAGACGACGCCTTTCATCAGACCTTGAAAACGCTGGCCCAGCAGTATGCGTGGAAGTCCGTTTCCACCGACCAATTTCAACGAATTGCGGAGAAGGCTTCCAAGCAGGAACTCACATTTTTCTTCGCTCAGTGGGTGAACTCGACCGGCGTGCCGCAATTCAAGCGGAACTGGGCAGTCTACAGATTGCAGAAGGGGTACCAGGTGGTGGGGAAGATGCAGCAGGACCTGGATATCTTCCGTATGCCCGTGGAAGTTCGAGTGATCTGCCAGGGCTCGCGGCCGGTCACCGAGCGCATTGAGATGGTGGGGACCACGGCGGACTTCACCATCGACACGCGCACCAAACCCCTGCGCGTTCTGGTGGACCCGGCCAGCCGCATCCTAAAATTTGACGACCAGACGAAGTATCAGGTGGAGATGGCGCGCGCCGACCAGCTTCGTGAGCAGCAAGCCTACCTGGACGCCATTAGGCAATATCAGGACGTTCTACAGATCAACAGCAACAGCTCACTTGCCCATTACCGCCTGGGTGACATTCACTTCTTGTTGCGCAACTACAACGCGGCGATGGAGGAGTTCCGCCGCAGCCTGGACGGAGATCTCAACCCCAAATGGATCGAAGTGTGGGCGCACCTGAAGCTGGGCGAAATTTTCGATGCGACGGGCCAGCGCGACCGCGCCCTGAATGAATATCAGAGAGCCCTGCAAACCAACGACAATACCCAGGGAGCGCTGGATGAAGCAAATCGTTACGTGCAAAAACCCTACAAGCCCCAATCCCAGTCCAGCTCTGCTCAGAGTGCTCCCTCTTCGCCTGCTTCCTGACGCGCAAACTTCAACCCCGTGAGCTTATCACCCGGCACGCCCCGGCTCTGGACCAGGACCTTGAAGGTGTTTCCCATACCCTCCGGAGATATCAGCGTCTTCAGCTTTAATCGCGCCTGAAGCATATGCATTTCTGTTTGACCGGGATCGTAAACATCTGAGAATTGATTGGACTCACCCAGGGCCATCAAGAATTTTTCTTGGGTGGTGAATCCCGCGTACTCCAACCCTTCCATTCTTCCGGCATCTATCAATGCGCTGAAGTTGACGTGCGCAGTCAGGTCCGTCTCCCCGGGCGCCACAAAAAAATCCTCGGTGGCCGTGTGGCCGTGGTAGGCGAGCAGGGTTCCACGCGGACGGTCAGGGGTGAAAAGCGGTCTCGCCATGTCGCCGAAATCGATCGTGATCACAAACCCTGCGGCCAGCTTGGCGGCGACCGACTTCATCCACATGAGGGCCTGACGGTTCACTTCCACGCGCTGACCTTCCTCAAGGTCATGGGAATAGTGCGCGACATAGGCTGCCACGGCGGGGTCACTGATGGGTCCGAGTTTTTCCTGAAGCTCCTCTCCATGCGCAGTGACGTAAATCTCCTTCAAATGCCCCTGCGTTCGGGTGACCACGCTCACGGGAAACGCATCGACCAGCTCGTTGGAAAAAAAGCAGCCGCGCACCGGTGAGAGTTCTTCAAGGTTTCCGAGCACGCGGACCTTACTTGCAAGTCCTGCGGCATTGAGCCGCCCCTGAACCCGCTGCTGCTGCAAGGTCCCGGGTTCAATGGCGATGTAGTCGAGTGCCGAAGCAAACTCGGGCAGCGTCAATTCTGACCAGCAGATGAAATCGCATGCATAAAGTCCCCGGCCCGACCCCATTTCGACCCACGTAAACGGCTTTGGATGCCCCATAAGCTGCCACATCTCCGCCGCCTGCCGGGCCATCAGTCGCGCAAAAACCGGATGGAGATCGGAACTGGTGAAGTAATCTCCCTGTGCACCCGTGCGCTCACGGCCATTCAGGTAATAGCCGTAATCGGGATGATAAAGGCAGAGCGCCATGTAGCGCTCAAAGGTCAGCGGGCCTGTGCGGCGCAAAGTGTCGATGAGAATTCTTTTGAGAGGTGTGTCAGACAAGCGGGAACCAGCGATCAGGAGTCAACTTCTCGTCCTTGCAAATGCGCCGCCGCTACTTCGCAAGCTTGCGCAGGGCTTCCGGGTCGTAACCCAAGACCATCTGCCCGCCGCGGATGACCACGGGCCGCCGAATCAAATTTGGCTCCTTGGCCATGAGCTTCAGCGCCTTATCGCGCGCCGGCGGGTGATCCTTCATCCTTTGCTCTCGATACAGCTCATTTCTCGAATTGAGAAAATCGCGATGGTTGCGCGAGCCAATCAGCGCGTCGAGCTGCTCGACCGTCAAGCGGTCCTTCCCCAGGTCGTGCTCTTCAAGTTGGGCGCCCAAACCGAGCAAGAGACCTTTTGCTTTGCGGCAACTTGTGCACGTGGGCTTGAGGTACATTTTCAATTTGGCCATTTGAAGCTCCGCTTTACAGCCATCAATCCTCAGTTCTCCGTCATCAGAAAATACCAGCCGCCAATATGTCATCCGGGGTGAATTTCCGAAGCCTTTCTTACTGATCGCTGATAGCTGATAGCTTTCTTCAGTACCTCGGCACCTTGGGATCGATCTCCATCGACCAGCGATCGATGCCGCCGCTCATGCTCAGGGCATTCACACCGTGTTGCTTCAGCCACGAGGCGGCATTCAAGCTGCGCATTCCCGCGTGGCAATAGACGACCACCGGCTGATCCTTGGGAATTTCGCCCAGCTTTTGCGGAATTTGCCGCATGGGGATGAGCACAGCCGTCTCGATTCGCGCCGTTTGATACTCCCAGTCCTCGCGGCAATCCAGCAGAAGGAATTTTTCACCCTTCTCGATCATCGTTTGCACTTGCTGCGGTTCGATAATGAGTTCGTCCATCTGTTCCTCTAGCTTTCCCTGCGGCGGAATCACCTTCTGCCCGCAGCCTCCCGGCATTTTGCAACAAAACGCACAAAAATCTCTCGTTGCTCGGGGGAGCTCGCGACCATTTCCTCCGGGTGCCATTGCACGGCCATCAGGAAGGGATAATCCCCGGCGGACTCTACGGCCTCCACAAACCCGTCCTCAGAATGCGCCGTAACCTTTAGCCGCGCCCCAGGCGCTTCACGGCCTGGTGGTGCAGGCTGTTGACCCGGCAGGCTCCGTGCACAATATTGCCCAGGCTTGAATCCGCATCGGTCACCAACACGGAGTGTGTGGCCTCCTGGCGCGTCTTGCCGGCATCCGTCTGGCGATGCTCAGCCTGTGGCTCCGCGTCCTCCTTCATATCCTGATAGAGCGT
>JASIKV010000278.1 GCA_030049455.1 Terriglobia bacterium | reverse complement strand
ACTGTCGATGAGCCGCCGCGCATTCCCCTTCGCATCCACGTAGCGCGTTTCGGGATGCGCCTTTTCCAGCCAGTACGGAGCTTCTTCCGTAACCACTCCCATCAGCACGCGCAGGCCGAATTCATCGCAATACTTCACGACCTCTTCAAGGTCGTCGAAGACAAATCGGCCCGGCGCGGGATTGTAATAAACCCATGCCGGGTAAATTCGCACGATGTTGAATCGGTATTTCTGCGCGATGTCCCTCAGCATTTGCCTGCGCATGGAGGCCGGGGGATTGGGCGGCCGGTAAAAAGCCGTTCCGTAAACGAACGGCTGCGCGGACGGCGAGGCCGTTTGCCCTTGCGCCTGACTGGCCGCCACAGCCCCACCGGCGAAGATCCGCAAACCTCCCCAGCAAAAGCTCACAGACCTTGCATCACGCAGGAAATCGCGGCGCGAAAGTTTGACTTTCATCGATCCTCCAGCCAATGGCTTACAAATTGAATTAAAGCGGGAGAGAAATTGCAAGCTATTTCAAAATCTTGCGGAACGTGCTGAGTTCTCAGCCCCGCAGGGGCGCGACGTGAATAGCCGGGGGCAGCGCCCCCGGAAAACATGCACCCCCTCACCCCCATCCCCTCTCCCCGTGCTCGGGGAGAGGGGTGCTGAAGGCGGGGAGAGGGGCGCTTTCCGGGGGTTTCACCCCCGGCTATTCAATCGGCTCCCCTTCGGGGAGCCTTGGCCGACATGCTATCGGCACATGTCGCCAACGGCGGGCGAAGCATCACGCGCCCTTTCATCATTCCTTCAACTCAATACAGAGGGTTTTGAAACAGCTACTCAAGCTGCAGGCCAAAACGAGTGTGCATTTCGCGCCGGCCAAAGCTGGTGAGCGAAAGAGCCCTGGTGCCAACTTCCTGGACCATCCATTTTCTCTTGAGTGCCAACTTCAGGACGGCGGCTCCCATTGCGCCTCCCAGATGGGCGCGCCTCTCACTCCAATCCATGCAGGCGAAGGCAAAGCGCCGGTGCAGCATCCGTGTCGCCACAAGATCGATTCCGAGCGTCTGGAGGCCTTGGGCGCCCTGGTGCGAGACGTCATACGCGTTCTTATGCCCGCTGGAATTTTCGGTCAACCAGCCCAGTGATTTCATTCGGTCATGCAGGGCCACACCGAGCGTCCCCGCGATGTGATCGTAGCAGGTCCGCGCAAACCGCAGGTAAACCGGCGCACTGGGAACGAATTTGTGGCGTGTGCCGCCGGCCAGAACGCTGAGCGCTTCCAGCGCGCTCGCCACTTCGCCGCCTTGCAGGCTGTAATAGCGATGCTTTCCTATTGCCGACAACTTAATCAGGCGTTCCGCGCGCAGACGGTTCAGGTGGACGCTGGCGGTTGAGGGGGTCACCTCCGCGACGGCGGCGAGTTCGGTGCTGGTCCGCGCGTGGCCGTCCAGCAAACAATAGAGAATGCGCACGCGCGCCGCCTCGCCAATTGCGGCGGCGATTCTCGACAACGCGAGGTCGGTGCGGGCTTCCGCATCCATTATTTGATGATAAACGAAGCGTTGATTTCACGCAACGCGCATACTTTGCGATGTACCAATCCACGGAGGATAACCATGAGACTCACCTGCTTCATTCGCTATCAGATTGATCCCTTCCAGCGGGACCATTTCAAGAAATACGCGGAGAACTGGGGCCGTATCATCCCTCGCTGCGGAGGCAGCCTGGTGGGATACTATCTTCCCCACGAGGGCACGAACGACATCGCCTGGGGACTGGTTTCCTTCGACAGCCTTGCCGACTATGAGGCTTACCGCTTGCGGATAAAGGCCGACCCGGAAGCCCGGGAGAATTTTGCCATGGCGCAACGGCAGCGGTTCATCTTGCGTGAAGCCCGGACTTTTGTTGAAGCAGTGGAGGGAACCGTCGGGCTCCCTTCCACGCTGCCCGCGGGAACGGGAGGCGGAATTTGAAAAGAGCCTGGACTTGTGTTGCGGCCCTGATTCTTGCGAGCGCGTTCGCCCCGGCGCTTCTGCGTGCCCAATGGAAGACCTATTGGAGCTACGACGGGCCGGCCGGCAGCACGCATTGGGGCGATCTCGACCCTGCATACGCCGCCTGCAAGAGCGGTAAGCAGCAGTCTCCTATCGACATTCGGAATGCCCGGAAAGCTGAACTCCCCGCCTTGCGATTTGAATATGCAAGCGGATCGTTGAAGTACTTGATCAACAACGGCTATACGATTCGAGTGAACTACCATGACGCGCCGGGGACAGGCAATTTTCTGTTGGTGGGGAACAAGCGCTATCACTTGACTCAATTCCATTTTCACTGTCCAAGCGAGGAGTGGGTTCAAGGCAAACCCTATGCGATGGAGGTCCACCTGATGCACGAGGCCGCTGACGGGTCGGTTGTGGGCGTTGCGGTTTTCCTGAAAGCCGGCTCAATGAACTCCACCGTTGAGCAAATCTGGAGACACACGCCGAAAATGAAGAGCCATGAGGAGGAGGTTCCCGGGGTCGACATCAATCCGGATGAGTTGCGACCTCGCGACACCGCGTACTATATCTATCAGGGATCGCTTACGGCCCCGCCCTGCACCGAAGGCGTGACCTGGATTGTGCTGAAGACCGCGGTGGAAATCTCTGCGGAGCAGCTTGCCGCATTCGCCAAGCTCTATCCCCACGACGTCCGGCCGATTCAGCCGCTCAACGGACGAATCGTGAGGGAAGGTCCATGACCGAAACTAAGGATTGGTCGTTTGCCCCCCGGGAATATTCGGCGCACGATGAATTTCACCCCCCACGGCCTCATCCAGCTCGATGTGATTTCTCTCCAGCAGAGTTCCGGTGGCCTGCTCAAACTGGATCAAGGCGCTGGCATAGGCGGCGCGATTCTTCACCACATTGCCTTCCGCGGTCGACAGGTTTCTTTGCGCAGCGATGACGTCCTCCACGGTGGCGGAAGC
>JASIKV010000277.1 GCA_030049455.1 Terriglobia bacterium | reverse complement strand
TCCGCCAGGCCGGAGGTCACGACAGCATCGGTGTCGTTGGTCTTGTCCAATACTACCTGACGCTTTTCAAATCCCGTTCCGCTCTTTACCCAGGCGTAGGTCTTGCCGCCCTCAGTCACAAACGCATCACGCGGGGCGAGCAGTGCGCCGGGCACGCGCTCGAGTTCCACATCCACGGAGGCAGAAAGGTCGGGCAGCAGGCGAGGGTCCGAGCCCCGAATGGAGAAAACCGCATTGAAGTTGTGAACCGACTGCGATAGCGTGCTGACCGTGCCGATGGCCGCGAGGTTTTGAATCGAGCCCTCCAGGACCAGGTCGGAATACGCATCCAGGCGGACTTCCACAGGCTGGCCGATGTGCAGGTAAGGGAAGTCCACTTGATTCACCCGCGCCGACACTTGCATGGAGGCCGGGTCCACCACCTGCATGAATGGCGAGCCGGGCCACACCTGGTCGCCCTCCTGCGGGTCGCCCATGCCGCTGCCCTTCCAAATGGGGTTCAGCACCACCAGGCCGTCGAGTGGCGAATGAATCGTCAAGCGTTGAGAATTCTGCTGGGCGTAGAGCATCTGGTCGTGGGCCTTGTCGCGCTGGACTTCCAGGTCTTTCACCTGGGACTGGCGCGCCTGCTCCTTCAGGTCAAAAGTCTGCTTGAGTTGCTTCAGAGTGGCCTCACTCTGCTCGAGCGTCAGGCGATTATTCTCCGCATCGATGTGCGAAACGATTTCGTTTTTGGCCATCTCCAGCTTGGCCTTGGCGTAATCGTCCTCGGCCGCCTTAAGGGCTGTCTGGTCCTTGGCCAGCTCAGTGGCATTGTCGGCCTGCTGCTTCTTGATTTTGTCCAGGAATCCGAGGTAATCGGCCTGACTGTCGCGGAATTGCTTAAGCTGCGCTTGCGGGTCAAACTCGGCCAAAACGTCGCCCTGGTGGACGCGCGTCCCCGCCTTCACAATGCTCATCAGCACCATTTGATTTCCGCCGCCCGCCATCTGCGGCGATTGCACGGAAAATGCCCGCACGGCCTCCGTCGATCCGGAAATGCGGATGGAGCGAACAAAATCTCCGCGCTTCACCACCGCGGTGCGCGATCCCGCGGCGCTCACGACAGGTGATTTGTGGGAATGGGCTGCAACGAACAGAACAAAAAGCGCAAGGATGGGCAGAATGCGCAGCAACCAGCGGCGCAGTCGGGCAGGAAGCGGCATCGGCGAGGGAACCGGCGTCATTCGGCTATTCCCGGAGAACGGCAGAACTTAGCCGTCTAGTGCTTAGGATGCAAACTGCCGGAAAAGGTTAGCAAGGGGTCAAAATAGAGATTCACCCCTGCGGCCACCAGCCTTTCCACACCCTTCTCCCAGGTTAGACACTCATAGAACGCCGGCCGTTCAGATTTTTGCGTTCCGGGCGGAAATTAATGTGCCCCGCCGGCAGCCTTCGCCTCGCCTTTTTCAATGGGCGCTTCCATCAAGTTTCCCCATTCCGTCCAGCTTCCGTCGTAGTTGCGCACTTTTTCAAACCCCAGCAGATACTTCAGGACAAACCAGGTGTGCGAGCTGCGCTCGCCGATGCGGCAATAGGCCACGGCTTCCTTGTCGGGCTGCGCGCCCACGCCTGCATAGAGTTTCACCAGGTCATCGTACGGCTTGAAGGAGCCGTCCTCATTTACGGCCTTGGACCAGGGGACGTTTACGGCGCCGGGAATGTGCCCGCCACGCTGCGCGGTTTCCGACATGCCCGGAGGCGCGATAATCTTGCCCGTAAATTCGTCCGGCGAGCGTACGTCTACAAGGCTGGCAGGCTTGCCGGAAAGAATCTGGAAGATATTGTCGCGCCGGGCGCGCAGGCTGCCGTCGGGAATTCCCGCATGGTACGTCGCGGGGGTAATCGCCGCGGCCTCAGGGGTAAGCGGGCGCTGCTCCAGCTCCCACTTCTTGCGCCCGCCGTTCATCAGCCGCACATCCTTGTGCCCGTAAATCTTGAATTGCCAGAACGCGAACGCGGCAAACCAATTGTTGTTGTCGCCGTACAGGACCACGGTGTTTTCGTTGGAAATTCCCGAAGCGCCGCAAAGCTCCTCAAACTGCTTCGGACTGGGGATGTCGCGCCGCACGTTGTCATTCAGCTGCGTCGTCCAATTCCATCCCCGGGCGTTCTTGATATGGGATTTTTCGTAGGCGCCCGTGTCCACGTCCACCTCCAACAGGCGGACATCCGGATCTTCAAGATGCGCGGCAACCCATTCCGTGGTGACAAGGACTTCCGGGTGTTTATAGTCGGTCACTTTAAAGGACCTCCTCTTGAGATTTTTTTTCGCAATGTCCCGCTTGAATCGGGAGGACCATAAAATATCTAGTTGCGGCGGCTACAACCGCAGGCGCAACACGTCGCGGGGACGATATTCTGCGCAGATGGACGCAAACTCCATTTCATGTCGCCTTCTTTTTTACCATGCGGCAGGGTGGGTTGACAACATGCTTCGGGATTAGGTAGCGGGTCAGTTTGAATTCCGCAGGGGCGGGGCTTGTCCCCGCCCTTTAATCCAGGGCACCCGCAAGGGGGCCCCTACTCCGAAATTTCAAACTGACCCATTACCCGGAACCACGAAGCGTCCTGACCTCAAATGCGGCGTAAACGGCTGAGAGTCGCAAGCCGCTGGAGGTCGTCTTGCCCTTTGATGATTGATTCCAATCCCCCGGCCTCTGTCTTTCTGAGCCAATGTAGTACAGCGCGTATTATCTAGTGCATGACCAGCGATTTGACTCCAAATACGTAAGTATGTTATAGATACCAGTGGCAGTGCACGTGGGAAGGGTTTCAGGAGGCTCCGTCAGACTACCTAAGCTGTTGAATTTAAGGGGCTTAAATCAAAAAACGGCAAATTATGGCAACCACCAGAAAAGCAACATCGCGCCTAAGTCGCTCTGTCCGCAGGAGAAGCAGCCCGGCTCGGCGTAAATCGGGGATTTCACATAATCACATTGGGAGGCGCGCTTCCGGCCGCGGCAAGTCCAATCACCGGGGCAGGGCAGCAGCAGCCCGTTTAAAGGCGCAAATTGATCCTCAGTATCAGGCGGCCGTCAAAAACTTTGAAACGGCCGTGCGAGCTTTCCAGAAGCAGGATTTCGGCAAGGCAGCGGAGATCTTCTCCAAGCTCGCTGAGAGCGAGGCTCGCGAAGTTGCCGAGCGTGCCCAGATGCACCTGCGCTTATGCCGGCAGAAGATTGGGCGCCGGGCGCCGCTTCCCAAGTCTGCCGACGATTACTACACGCTGGGGGTGGCGTGCTTCAATGCGCGCGATTACCAGCGGGCCGTCGAGCACCTGAGCAAAGCCGACAAACTGAAACCCCGGCAGGAGCACGTGCAATACGCCCTGGCCGTATCGCACGCCCAGGGTGGGGACATCGACGCGGCGTTTGCCCACCTGGAATCGTCTTTTGCCCTGCGCCCGGAGAACCGCATCCACGCGCGCCGCGACGAAGACCTTCAGGGGCTGGCCGGCGACCCCCGCTTCCAACGCCTGATTCATCCGGACGGAATTTGAGCCCCCAGGACCGCCCCGCGGTCTGGACGCAAGGAATCGCTTCAAACCCATGAGAGTCGTCGCCATAGGTGGGGGCACCGGTTTGGCAACCGTGTTGCGCGGCCTCAAGCACCATGTGAGTGAGCCCGGCCGCCCCGCCCAGTTCCGCCCGGAAATAACCCGCCTGACCGCCGTGGTGACCGTCACAGACGAAGGCGGCAGCTCCGGCCGCCTGCGCCGCGACTTCCGCATTCTTCCCCCCGGCGACATCCGCAACTGCCTGGTGGCGCTGGCCGAAGACGAACAGCTGCTGACTCAAATCTTCAACTACCGTTTTTCCCGCGGTCACGGGCTGCGCGGGCACAGCCTCGGCAACCTGTTTCTTGCCGCGCTTACGAACTTTACGCATGATTTTGCCAAGGCCGTGCGCCTGTCGAGCGAAGTGCTGGCCATTCGCGGCGAAATTTTCCCCGCCACACTGTCCGACGTCCACCTGGAGGCTACACGCAAAGACGGTGTGGTGGTGCGCGGCGAGCGAGCCATTACGCGAACGCCCGTTCCCATCCGCCGCCTGCGCATTCTGCCCCACCACCCCCGGCCGCTGCCCGAAACTCTCGAGGCCATCCGGCGCGCGGACCTGATTACCCTGGGGCCCGGCTCGCTTTACACTTCAATCGCCCCCAACCTTCTGGTCAAAGGCATCGCCCAGGCGATTGCGCGTTCGCGCGCCGCGAAGGTGCTGGTATGCAACCTGATGACCCAGCCGGGCGAGTCGCGAGGCTACACGGCCGCCGGGCACATCCAGGCGCTGCACACCCACGCGCGGCGAAAGCTGTTCGATTATATCGTGCTGAATACTCAGCCGCTGTCGGACGAACTGCTCGATCGCTACGCCGCCGAGCGCGCCGGCCCCGTGGCGCTCGATCTGGACGCGGTGCGCAGAATGGGAGTGAAGCCCGTTTGCGCCAACCTGCTGCTGGAGGATAAGGTCGCCCGCCACGATTCGCGCCGCCTGGCCCGCCTGCTGCTCCTGCTCGCCGCGCAGCGCGGGAGGTGATTTCAGTTCCCGGAAGGCCCTGAACTTTTTTGGAGCCCGTAGCCACGGCACGATTTTTGTGCCGTGGGCTTTGGTCTGTTTCGAAGAACCCACGGCATAAAGGGCATGCCGTGGCTACCCGATCACCGCCGCCGGTTTTACCAGCATAACCCTCAGGAGAACTCTTCTTCACAACACCTCTACATTCAAGCAGACGGGATATTA
>JASIKV010000276.1 GCA_030049455.1 Terriglobia bacterium | reverse complement strand
GGTAACGTGGACGGGCTGGGCCTGGCGCTCCGCCTGGAGGTCTGCAAGCCCGACGGAATCACTCCCGACCGCGAGCTCACCGACCGGATTTTTGCGGAAGGAATCAGCGGCAACCTGAGCGCGGGTGGGCGCAAGTACGGGTTGGTGCTCGATGTGGGCGGATATTACAAGAATGTGTTTACCATCGCGCCCTCCTTCACGATGACCCGCGAGGAGATGGACCTTGGGTTGGAACTACTCGACCAGCTTTTTCAGCGGTGCGCCGGAGAAAAAGGGTAATGCCCCGTTGTAGCGCGGGTGTCTCCACCCGCGTTCAGACCGTTCCGCGAATTTGGATTATTGGCAGAAATTTCCCAATGCACCCCGCCGCGGGTGGGGACACCCGCGCTACAACGGGCTAGCGAAAATTGGCCTCCGGGTGCAGCGCGCAGTGGTTCAAGTCCAGAGTCTGGACAGCGGGCGCGCGATGCGAGAAAGCCTCGGAGCGGATGATTCGCAACGTGCCCGTGAGCGAAATTCATGCCGATGAAATCCGGTCATTCATTGGCAAGAACAAGAAGCGGGTCAAGGCCGGTGATGACCCGGCAATGCGCCGGATGGCCGAGTTTTATGGTACGTTACTACAGGCTGGAGGCTGGGGTTTGGCCTGCAAGGTTGCGAGTTGGCGGCGTTCTATTTGCGGCGGCAATCCGCTCTTCGGCCCGGCACCCCAACAGGTTTGGCCAAAGGGTGCACGAAGACTGGGAAACCTGCCGGAATGAAAATACATCGAAAGAGGTGCGGTCCAGGGTTTCAGGCATGCGAAACGGGGAATAAACAGGTAAGATTTTCCACACGAGGTGAGTATGAAGCGAACTCTTATGTCGATTCTGGCTGTCATGCTGATAGCGGGAACTCCCCGAATTGGCGCCGCGCAGGATTTTGTATCGGCGGCCATGTCGGGCATTCCCTCCACGACGCTGCGCGTTGAATATTCGAGCCCGGAAAAGCTGCGCAAGCTGGGTAATTACCAGAGCCTGCGGGGCAAATTCCTGGGGCCGCGTTTGCAGCAGCTCGAAGGAGCCCTCCAACAGATCGGAATCTCGGAAAACGACATCAACGAGCTTATGATCGGTTGGAAGCCCGGCGACAAGGAGATGGACCTCTACGGCTACGCCTCGGGCAATTTCGACAAACTTAAGGTAGCAGACCGCGCGGCTGCCAATAATGTCACTCCTACCGATATCTCCGGCCAACCGGGGTACTGCCTGACGGCGGGACTGGCAGGAACCTGCATCGTCATTCTAAGCAACTCACTCGGGGCGTTCGGGCCACTATCTTCTTTGATTACAGTCGTTGACACTCACAACGGGCAGGCGCCGAGCATCAATTCCGACGCTCGCTACACCAGTTTACTCGGAGATATTGATAAGGATGCTCCGATTTGGGGTATTGCCCTGGGGGGGGCTGTGGCCGACTGGTTTGGCGGCTGGCTTTCCACCCAAAACAGCATCAAGCTCGATTGGGGCCAGGTGTTTCAGAAGGTCGATTCACTGACTTATGCGATTGACGCTCAGGATAAAGTAAATCTAGACCTAAAATTGAACTGCGACACCCCGGAGGACGCTGACAGCCTGCACCACGTTTTGGACGGGTTGAAGATGGCCCAGCAGCTTTCCTGGGAGGCGCAGAATCCCGGTCACCCGAACCCCTATACCTCCATGAATGTGGACGTTCGCGAGAGACAGATCGGTCTTAAAATCACAATGGAGTATTCGGAGCTAACCCTGGCCAGCGGAGTTGGAGCGCCTCAGAACTGAACAGCATGAGAGTGCGGTCCGAATCGGGCAATTTCACCAAAGTCCCCAGCGAATTTCGTTAGTCGATGGGGAAGAAAGAGAGAAGGCGCCAAGGAAAATCGGTACAAGCCGCTGACATTAGCAAGAATCCCCATAAAACTCCCAAGCTGTGGACTTCAAGGCAGCAATCACCCCCTGAAATCGGCACAAAAACAAAGGAAAAAGGCAAAAACATAAAAAAAATCGTAGGACTATATCTGGTGGTGTACTCCCGAGACAACACCATATAATCCACAAAATTCCCTAATTCTCAGGAGAACGAGCATACAAAATACGAAGAAAACCATAAAACTAACAAAATACTCCTTGACAAGAAAAGGCCTGCATCGTATAAGTGCTTGCAGAAGCAGGTCGAAGCGTCGTTTTTCTAATTAGGCAAGCGCACAAGGGCACGATTGCGGCGGAAGGTTATAGCATGACAGAGACAAGAGAAGTCATGGACATCCGGGAAGCGTCGGAGTATCTTGGGGTATCTCGGGAGACGCTTTACAAGTATGTATACGAAGAGAAACTCCCAGCATTCAAGCTAGGTAATCGTTGGAAATTCAAGAAGACCGTCCTGGACCGCTGGATGGAGAAGCAAAGCGCGCAGTTCGAACAGCGAGCGGCTCGCAGGTTGCGCGCCACCGCCCGGTAGGGAGCGTTGCCAATGTTTGGGTTAGGAAAAGTCAAAAGCCTGGTGGGATTGGACATCGGTTCAAGCGCCGTGAAGGCGGTTGAACTGCGCCTGAAGGGAAGCTCCTACGAGCTGGTGAACCTGGGGATCGAGTCCCTGGGCCAGGATACCGTGGTCGATGGCGCCATTATGGACGCCCTTTCGGTATCCTCCGCCATCGAAAAGATCTTCACCGACCAACATATCAAAACCAAGAACGTGGCCACCTCGGTTTCCGGCCACTCGGTCATCGTCAAGCGGGTGACCGTGGGCGCCAACACCGAGGAAGAACTTTTCAGCGCCATCCCCTACGAAGCGCAGCAGCACATCCCCTTCGATATGACGGACGTGAACCTGAGCTATCAGTCCCTTGGCCCCGCCCCGGCCGGGAACGGGACGGACGTCATGCTGGTGGCCGTAAAGCGCGAGAAAATACTGAACCACACCAACGTTTTGAGCCAGGCCGGCAAGGTCCCTACCGTCGTCGACTACGACGGGTTCGCCGTCTACAACGCCTTCGAGGTCAATTACGAAGTTCCCCAGGAGGAGATGGCTGCCCTGCTCAATATCGGGGCGAGCATCATGAATATTGTGATCGCGCGGGGCGGCAATCCCTTGTTCACCCGCGACGTCTCCGTGGGGGGGAACCAGTATACCGATACGCTTCAGAAAGAACTCGACTTGAGCTTCGAAGATGCCGAGAAACTGAAGCAGGGGCAGGAAGTTTCCAACGTCACCCAGGACCAGAAGCTGCCCCACTTGCGCTCGGTCACGGAAATCCTGATGCTGGAAATCCAGAAAACATTTGATTTCTTCCGCCAAACCACCTCCACCGAGAACATCCAGCACATTTATGTTTCCGGGGGGACGGCGAAGATCGAGGGTCTGATCGATCAGCTTAAGGCCGAGTTCAATATTCCCGTGGAAGCCATCAACCCGTTCCAGAAACTGGTGGTGGATGGCAAGAAGTTCGATATGGCTTACGTGGACGAAATCGCTCCCCGCATGAGCGTGGCGGTGGGGCTGGCTTTGAGGAGCTTTGACTAACCATGATTAAGATCAATCTTCTGGGAGTCGCACAGCCTCCTTCCTCCAAGGGGCCGTCCATGGGCGGTCCTCCCGCACCCATCATTACTCAAATTGTGGTGTTTGTGGGGGCAGTGATCATTTTCTTCGGGATTGTCGGCGTCCTTTATAAGATTTGGTCCAATCAAGCGGACAATCTGGCCAAGGATATGACAAGGGAAAGGACCCGGCACGCCGCCCTGGCCGTAGTGCAGGCCCAAAACCTTCAATACCAGCAACAACTGAAGGATCTTGAAACCCGCATCAATGTTATTCAGCAATTGCAGGCCAGCCGCGTCGGTCCCGTGGAGTTGATGAGCTCCCTGGGTTCTGTAGTCAACCAAACCAGCGACATCTACCTTTACACGATGAGCCCGGTGGGCGGGCGGTACCAGTTGAAGGGGCAGTCAAACACCGTGGATTCCATGGCGAATTTCCTTGCTTACCTTCAGAAGTCCGGAGCTTTCGACGATGTAAAGCTGGAACAGTTTTACGAAGACGACCAGCAGACCCGCCTGACTTTCAAGTTTACTCTGAGTTGCACTTTCGTTTCCGCCGCTGCCGCGGCGGTTCAGCCGGCTGGATCGGCAACCGGCGGCGCTTCCAGGCCGGGTGGGATGACGAGCGTGCCCACTCAGGTGCAGCAAACCCTGAAACGAGGATCGTAAGAAAGGGTAATCGAGATGGCTAAGAGCTTTAACGACATTCCAGGTCCCATCCAGGCGGTAATTCTGGTGGCGGGAGCGGCCCTTTTGGCCGGGGCCACCTTCTATTACCTCGTCTATCCCCTGAAGGACAAAAATGACAAGTTGGCGGCTGATGTTGCCAAGCTCAAAGCGGAAAACGATAAGAACGAGGCGTTCAAGCAGCAGCAGGTGGGTTATCTTAATCTTATCAAACAGTTGGAAGCCCAGTTGGAAACCCTTCGCTCTATCGTTCCCGACGAGCAGGCGACGGATGAATTCATGAAGTCGGTGTTCGCCGATGGTACCAGCACGGGTACGGAGATCCGGACTTTTATCCCCGGCACGCCTGTAACGCGCGACTATTATGTTGAAATGCCATTCTCGGTCCACCTGGATGGCACCTTTTACAATCTGCTGAACTTCTTTGACCGGTTGTCGCACGAACAACGAATCATGAGCGTCTCCGGCCTCTCGCTGGGCGCCCCGCAGGGCGGAGGCATGGGGAATTACACGGTAATGAAAAGCGAGACGGTTGGGGCAAATTGTGTCCTGACGACTTATTACAACAAACCTTTGAACGCACCGGCGCCACCACAGCCTCCGAATAACCGGAGGAGATAACGAGCAGGATGAGGCCAATGGCTAAGCATACGATTCATCGCATTCGAAGCATGCAGGCAACGCATCTTCTGCTGATCATCGCCTTGGGGCTGGGGATTGCGGCTTTGCCGGTCTCGGCCGGGCAGCAACCCTCCGCCAAGTCCAAGAATGCGCAGACTTCCGGCCAGAAGAGCGCAGGCTCATCGACGGGGAGCTCAGGAGATGATAAATCGGCATCATCCACCGGATCGTCCCTGGGTGCAGGGAAACGCGACCCCTTCAAGGTTCCGGAATATGAAACCGGAGGCGGCCACGGGGGCGAGTCTGACACGTTGAACGGCGTACCCGGCGGAAGTTTGCCTCCGGGCGAACGTGGTTTGGTCATTTCACAAGTGATTCTGGAAGGGGTTGTTCGGGAAATACCTGAAAACAAGATGATCGCGGTAGTTACCAACGAAACGAAGCGGGCTTATTTCCTGCACGAGAACCAATCGGTGTACAACGGCGTAGTCAGCAAGATCACGATGGACTCAATTTACTTCACAGAAAATGTCCTCGACGCGGAAGGCCGTGTGACGACGCGAGAAGTTGTGAAGCGAGTGAATACGGCTTCGGGAGAAGGAAGATGAGACGAAAAGGAATTATTCTGCTGACGGTGATATGGCTGGTGCTGGGGGTTCTGGTGGTCCCCGGCAGCCGCGCATGGGCGGCCTCGGAGGCGGCGACCTTGAAGTCGGTCACGCTTTCCTCCAGCTCCAAGGGCACGGAACTGGTCGTGCGCGTGGATGGAGATTTCACCTATAAGACCGTCCAGGCCGGTACCGACACGCTCTTCATCGATATCGCGGGAGCCAAGGCAGACGGTGTTGCCCGCAGCCAACAGTGGGCGAACCCCGTTTTCGGCGGCTACAAGCTCCTCACCTTCAAGGATGCCTCCGGCCAGTCCGTGGTGCGCATTCAGGTGGACACGAAGCTGCCCAATTCTTTCGTCGCCTTCAAGGACGGCTCAAAGCTGCGCCTCATTAATGGAATCGGCGGCGACGCGAGCGCTCCCAGCGTTGCGGAAACTCCTGCTCCCGCTGCGCCGGTTGCCGCGACTATCGAGCCCGTTTCCGCTCCTGTCCTCCCTGCTCCATCAGCCCAATC
>JASIKV010000275.1 GCA_030049455.1 Terriglobia bacterium | reverse complement strand
TTCTTTACCTACCGCCCGCCGGTGCTGAATGGGTTCAAGGACCCTCCCGGCACTTACCGCGTTGCGTCGTTCTGGCCCGTGGTTCAAACGCCGGAGATCGGGAACCTGCAGACCTACATCAATTTCGAATCGCTTCCGGAGGCCGCCGACCTGGGGCCGGCGGGTCAGGGCGCATTCCAGCCACGCTCGCAGCTTGCCGCGGGGTCGATGCTGAACGATGTGGAAGGCAGCATCAATTTGGACCTCGAGCGCTCACTGCCGCCCTATCTTTATGACGTGGAAATCTATCAGGATCGCCACGCGAACGACCCGATGCGCGTCGACTGCATGCTGGGCCGGACGAATGTGAAGTACATCATCCGGCCCAAGGCCGCAGACACAATGGCCGTGCGACCCATCGGCGAGGTCTTTAACGGCTCCTCGATTCCCAGCCGGCTGTATGAGGATATGTGCTTCCTGCCGCGGGCCTACGTGGCGGGTAATTCGCTTTTCTCGACGGATTCGAATGAGACCTTGGATTATCTTGCTTGGCCGGAGTTTGATGCGCCCAATTCGGTGATTCTCGCCACCCGCGCCGGCGCATCTCCGAATGTCAGCGGGAGCACGGCCGCCGGGGAAGTGGAAATCGCGCGCCGCGACCCCAATTCCGTCACTCTGCGGGCGCGGCTCACGCGTCCGGGTTACGTTGTCCTGCTCGATCGATACGACCCCGGCTGGCAAGCCACGCTCGACGGCCGGCCGGCGCGAGTCCTGCGCGCCAACCAGATTTTCCGGGCCGTCTACGCGGACGCGGGCGCCCACGAAATCCATTTTGAATACCACCAGCAGGGGTTTCGCCTGGGCCTGATTATTTCGCTGGGGGCGTTTGTCCTGCTGGCGGCCCTCTACTTCAAGCGATAGACCATGAAATCACCCAGGCGAACATCCGGCTGATACAACCGCTTCAACACTCCGGCCAGCGCGGGATAAACACTCAAGTATTGCTCCGAATCGAGCCCGGTGAAAGAGACGGTGGGGATGGCGTCGTCGCGGATCACCACAATGTAGCGCGGCCGCTTCGCCTCGAGCGTGTCCGCCAGCTCCTGCCGCCAGCGGTCGGGAGCCCAGAGCGAGATGAGGGCAAGATTCGAGACGAACCTCGAGGGCGAGCTTCGCCGGCTGAGGAAATTGATCAGCGGCGCCGTTCCCCAAACGTACACCTCGTCCTGCGGCTGCGAATTCGCCTTCAGGAAATCGAGCACCCGCATCTGGTCGCGCAGTTTTTCAAGAGGAAGCTGCCAATAGTAAACCGTGTAGGATTGCTCGGGGTTGCGCCACCAGTCGATCATAAAGCTGTACTGCTGGACCGCCCGCACGCTTTCTTCCGGCAGCAGCGATGCCCCCAGGCCGATCAGGACCAGCCACAACAGGCCTCGCGCCAGGGTCAGATTCCGCCGCGCAAGTTTTCCCTGAAGGTATCGGAACCCCTCGTAGGTTTTTACGCAAACGTATCCCCAGAACATCGCGAAGAACGGGTAACACGTTTCGTAGTAGTACGGGTGATGAAAGCGCACCTGCATCGCCACGGAAATGTATCCAGCCAGGGCAAAAAGAGCAGCGGGCAGAATGGCGCTCAACTCGCGGCGCCTCCAGGCGATGAATAGAGCGGCCGCGGCGATGATTTCGTACCAGATGTCCAACTGGATCTGCGTTTCGCGCAGAGCCCAGAGGAAGAAATTGTTGGTCGTGATGTCGAAGGCCATTGAGCCGTAGCGCGGCAGCACCTCAAACTGCACCTCCTTCAGCGCCGGCCAGGCTCCTGAAACCCAAAAATATCCCAGCACTCCGGCCACCATCAAAACAAAACCGCCGGCAATCCCCATCATGCGGAAAAGCCATTCTCTCCAGGACAGGGAAAATCGAATTCGCCCGGCGGGCTGGTCCAGTTCGCGGAAATCCAGAAATGGAACAATCGCCACAGCCGGAAAGAACGCCAGCGCGTTGTACTTCAACCAGAACCCCGCGCCCAGTACCAGGCCTGCGAGGAAAAGCCGCAAGACGCTCCGCTGGTTCCCGGACTTGACCAGGAAATACGCGGCGAAGACGCAGAGCATCAGGAAAGTTTCCGGCTGCGCGGCATGAATGTAACCCTGCCGGCAGTGGCGCACGGCATTGAATACCATGGCCAGCGCCGCGGCCGGCGTGCCCATTGAGCGCCGGGCAAAATAGAAAATGCAACAGGAGATCGCGAGCAGCCAGAGAATATCCACCGCGCCCACGGACCACATGACGGGGCCGAAAATCTTTACGATGACGGCGTAAAGGTAAAAAATTCCCGGGGGCTTGTTGTCCCACAGGTCGCGATAGAGAAGCTGCCCGTGCAGCAGGCCCTGGCCGATGACGCAGTAAGTGGCTTGATCCCTCCCGATGGGATAGCGCAGGTTGGGGAGGGCGCGAAGGAACACCAGGCCCAGAGCTCCATAAAACCAGGCGCGCCGGCGAGGGGAGTCAGGAAAGTTGATTGCGCTCAAGCAGGTAATTTCTCCGGCGAGCCGCTTTCATGGATGGACCGGTGCGCGGTTCTTGCCTCGGGCATTCCGGTTCCCCAATCTACAGCATTCCGCGCGCAGGCACAATGACGCGAACCGCGCGTTTTTTGGCCCCGCTGAAGGGTTCGTGCTAAACTGCGGGCGATTCGTCTCTCGTTGGCCGAAAATCAGACCCTCGAAAGGGCGCAAATCCCTGAGCCCCGTTGGTAGATGACAGGAAAGTGATTCGCCAGAAGGCAGGCAAATTCACGGCGGCGCGGAATGTTCATTTTTCTTGAATACATATTGGTGGCTGTTCTGATTGTGGCCACGTATTTTCTGCGCAGTTTCCCTGCACGGTGGGTTCAGGTCGCGGAGCATCACCTGAGGCGCCTGGCGGGCAAGCGCGCCCTGTCCGTCTGCCTGGTCGGAATGCTGGCGCTGGCGCTTCGCGCGGCCGTGCTGCCCAACTGCCCCGTCCCCGCGCCCGGCCTGCACGACGATTTCTGCTACCTACTGGCGGCGGACACCTTCGCGCATGGCCGCCTTACAAATCCAACCCACCCTATGTGGATCCACTTCGAGACGATGTACGTGAATCAGCAACCCACCTACATGTCGATGTTTTATCCTGCTCAAGGTTTGTTGCTGGCTCTCGGCCAGGTGCTGACCGGGTGTCCGTGGGTGGGTTCATGGCTGGCTGCGGGTGGAATGTGCGCAGCGATCTGCTGGATGCTTCAGGGCTGGTTGCCGGCGGGATGGGCCCTGCTGGGCGGGGCGCTGGCGGTCATGCGGCTCGGAACGTTTACCTATTGGGTGAACAGCTATTCCGGCGGATCGCTCGCGGCAATCGGCGGCGCGCTCGTGCTGGGAGCCTTGCCCAGAATCAAGCGTTCCCAGCGGGTGAGAGATGCCCTGCTCATGGCCTTGGGATTTTCGATTCTGGCCAACACCCGCCCCTACGAAAGCCTGTTCCTCGGAATTCCCATCGCCCTGGCCCTTTTGATCTGGATGCTGGGGAAAAACGGTCCGCCCCTGGGACGTTCCATCCCGCGGATTGTGCTGCCCATTGGGTTGATCCTGGCGGCAACCGTGGCGGGCATGATGTATTATTTCTGGCGAGTAACCGGCAACCCCTTTCGCACGCCCTTTCAGGTCAACATCGACACCTATTATTGCGTTCCCTATTTTCCCTGGATGTCCCTCAACTTCAATCACCAGTATCACCACCTGGTGCTGAAGCAGTTCTTCGCGGATAGCTGGCAGTTGTACCTGTACCACAGAGCCCGGAGCGCACCCTTGGCAGTGTTGTGGTCAAAAATTACCAGCCTTTGCCTGTTCTTTCTGGGGCCGCTGCTGGGCCTTCCGCTGATCGTTACGCTGGCAAGCAATCCGCGCGAGTTCTGGCGAAAGGCCGGCAAGGGAAAGACTGGGTTCTTAGTTTTGGTTTGCGTTGTGGCTTTTGCCGGGCTGGCTCTCCCCATCTATTTCATTCCGCACTATGCGGCTCCCATTGCCGCCGCCATCTACGCGCTGGTGCTCCAATCCATGCGCTACCTTCGACTATGGAGCTGGCGGGGAAAACGCGCGGGGCTGGCGATGGTGCGCGCCATTCCGATAATCTGCGTCCTGCTGTTTGCGGTGCGCGCCTTCGCGCCGCAATTGCACATTCCCACGCCCACCAATCGCGATAACGATTGGGCCGGCGAGCAAAGCCACAACCTGGACCGCGCGCAGGCGCTGCGGAAACTCGAGGCGCAGGCCGGGGAACACCTGGTCATCGTGCGTTACAATCAGTACCACGAGTCGGACAACGAGTGGGTATACAACCGGGCGAATATCGACGGGGCAAAAGTGGTTTGGGCGCGCGACATGGGTGACGCGGAGAACGCCGAACTTATTCATTACTTCTCGCACCGGCGCGTCTGGCTTGCCGAGCCTGACCTGGCGCCTCCGCGCGTGGCGCCCTATCCTCTTTCCGCGGATGAAAGCTCCCCTTCGCGAGGCCAACCATAATGGGCGCCACGCGGATCATGGAAAACACATTCATCTATCGCCTCTGGCAGGCGCCTTTTGCCCGCAGGAAATTCGCGCCCATTCTGGCTCACAATGACCTGGGAAATGTTCAGCGCGTTCTGGACGTGGGTTGCGGGCCGGGCACGAATTCACACCGCTTTGCGCATACGCATTATTTGGGCGTGGACAACAATCTGCGTTACCTTCAGGACGCGCGCCGGCGGCACGGAAAGGATTATCTGGCCGCCGACGCTACACGCCTGGGGTTCTCCACCGCCGCGCGCTTCGACTTCATCCTGATCAACAGCTTTCTTCATCACGTGGATACGCCCAGCGTGCGGGCGCTTCTCGCGCAGCTTGCCGGTCTGCTGACGCAAGACGGGCACGTTCACATTCTCGACCTGGTGCTGCCGGCGCGCCCTTCCCTGGCCCGATTTCTGGCGCGCCACGATCGCGGCGAATTTCCACGCCCGCTCGAGGAATGGCGACAGATTTTCGGTGAGGCGTTTGCGGCTGAAATCTTTGAGCCTTACCCGCTCAAAGGTCTTGGAGCAACCCTGTGGGAGATGGTTTACTTCAAGGGGAGGCGGAAGACATGAGTCTGCCTTTTCGTCTGTCGGTAGCCGTTCCGCTCTACAACGAAGAAAAAGTTCTTCCGGAATTCCTGCGCCGAACTCGTTCGGTCATCGACTCCCTGGCAGGTGGACCGCACGAAATGGTCCTGGTGGATGACGGCAGCGCGGATCGCACCTTGGCCATATTGGAGGAGGCTGCCGCCGCGGATCCTCGGCTTGTGGTCGTGGCGCTTTCGCGGAATTTCGGGCACCAGGCCGCGCTGACCGCCGCGCTCGACCACTGCTCGGGCGACGCCGTGGTGTTGATGGACGCCGACCTTCAGGACGCGCCTGAGGCGATTCCGCTTTTCGTTGAGAAGTTTCAGCAAGGATACGACGTGGTTTATGCCACGCGCGCCTCCCGCAAGGAGGCGTGGTGGCTGAAGCTTTCCTACTTCCTCTTCTACCGCCTTCTGGCCATGCTTTCGGAGTTGAGCCTGCCCGTCGATGCCGGCGATTTCGCCTTGCTCTCCCGCCGGGTCGTCGAGCAGCTCCGGCGCCTGCCTGAACACCACCGTTATTTGCGCGGCCTGCGCAGTTGGGTGGGATTCCGCCAGATCGGAATTCCCATCGAGCGGGCGGAGCGGCACGCCGGAAAGAGCAAGTACAGCCTTCGGAAGTTGATGGAGCTGGCCTCCGACGGAATTTTCGCTTTTTCCATCGTCCCCCTGCGCGCCGCCATCCTCGCGGGATTATTGGCCACGGCGCTCTCCGTCATCTTCGCCTTGTATGCGGTCTATGCGCGCCTTTTTCTGAATCGCTCCCCGCAGGGCTTCACCGCTCTGGTGGTGTTGATTACGTTCCTCTCGGGCATTTTGCTTTTCTTTCTGGGAATCATTGGGGAATACGTCGGGCGGCTCTACGAAGAAGTGAAGGCGCGTCCCCTGTACATCGTCGGCAAGACGGTGGGATGGCCCAATCCCCATGGGGAGCAAGGAACCCGCCGTGCGCGATGATTATCTTGCGAAATATCGCGACCTCTATCAGCGCCATTGGTGGTGGCGCGCCCGCGAGAAGCTGATCCTGAAAAATTTGCGCGCGCATCAGCCCAAGGGAGGGTGGAAGACCATTCTCGACGTCGGCTGCGGTGACGGATTGTTCTTTGACCGGCTCATGGCCTTTGGAGACGTGGAAGGCGTGGAGCCCACTGCAGCGTTACTGAGCGAAGATGGGCCGCACCGCTCGCGGATTCACGTTTGCCCATTCGACGAAAGGTTTCAGCCGGGCAAGGAATTCCAACTGATTCTGATGCTCGATGTTCTTGAGCATCTCGCGGACCCGGCCGCCGCTCTGCGCCGCGCTTTGGCCCTGCTCGCGCCCGGCGGCATGGTGTTTATCACCGTCCCTGCCTTCAGAACCCTGTGGACGAATCACGATGTGGTCAATGGGCACGTTACGCGCTATACTCGCCGATCTTTTGAAGAGGTTGCCCGCCAGGCGGGTCTCTGCACACAGGGGGAGAGTTACTTTTTCCAGTGGCTTTTTCCGCTCAAGTTCGCGGTGCGCCTCAAGGAGCGGATCATGAGCACTCCGCCGCGCCCGGCTAGCGTGCCCCCGGCGTGGATCAACAAGCCGGCCTATTGGCTTTCCCGCCTCGAACAGTTCACCTGGGGGGCGTTCCCATGGCCTTTGGGCAGCTCATTAATGGTGTGGGGAACCAAGTCTGCCAAAAGTCCGTGAGTGTGGCCGGCCGCCGGCCTTTCAAGAACATACCTCTTGGTAGTGGGTCAGTTTGAATTCCGTAGGGGCGGGGCTTGTCCCTGCCCTTCAGTCCAGGGCACCCGCAAGGGGTGCCCCTACTCCGAAATTTCAAATTGACCCACTACTTACTTCTCGCTCACATTGACG
>JASIKV010000274.1 GCA_030049455.1 Terriglobia bacterium | reverse complement strand
GCTGTGGGCCCGCCAGCCTCGAAATTTCCATGCGAAAAGCCTTTTTGCAGGAAGGACAACGGGTAAGCGGATAAGCGCTTTGCATAAGACGATCTCCGTAACAACTTAGGCAGAAAATAATCTTATCACTGGCAGAAACAAAAAGCAAACTGGTCCGGTCACGCTCCGTGATGATGGATTTCCCATCCCTTGTAATTACCCAAAGCGTCAGCGACGGCCCGGCCGTAATGGCTGCGATTCACCGCCACGTGATGTTCGTATCCCTGTTTGCAAACATATTGAAGAAGCGATTGCAGGCCGGGGATTCTGACCACTCCGTAACCGCCAAAGCTTTGCAGCTTGTCGGAGGTGATTTCGCCCTCCCCGCAATAGGCGCGCAGCTTGCCGTGCAGGTCGTCGGTGGAGACACGGCAAAAAGTGAGCGGCCCGGCCTTGAGCGTGCCCACCACGGTTCCGTAAGTATTGTCCTTCCCCACCGACCCCGCGATAATTTCCTGGAAATCCATCTTGAAATCTTCAAAGAAGTGCTTGGGCAGGTTCGAGCAGTGGAAGATGACCGCCTTGTCGGGGTCCTCGCCGTAGTTATTGTTCCAATCGACGATGGCGCTGGGCGCGCCGGCGGCGAGTTGCAAAACGTACATGCCGATCATGCCGATCATGTCCGTCTCGCAGGCGCTGGGCATCAGGCTGTTGGACATCATGCTCATCAGCGTGCAGGGGACGACGCCGAAAAACTCCTCCATGGCGGTCCAGCACTGAATGCTGGAACCGGCGAGCGCGTTGTCCTTCATCCAGCCATCCACCACCGCGCCGAACTTGGCCATTTTCACCAGCGGGGCGGGGGGAATCCCCTGCGTGCCAACGTATCCGTGGATGCCCTCGAGCTTGGCTTTCACTCTGGGGTCATCGTCGGTGAGCCGGTTGATGCGGCCGAAGACTTCGGACAGGTCGAGCGTCTCAACCGAAATGCCGTGGCGCTCCATCAGCTTCTCACTAAAGCGGACGGTGTTGAAGGCGGTAGGCCGCGCTCCCAGCACGCCGACGCGCAGGTTCTTCAGCCCCTTGACAATCCTGCAGGTGGCGGCGAAAGCGCGCAGGTCGGCCAGAAATCCCGGGGAAGAGGGCGCCATGGTGTGCTGAGCGGTGAGTGAAAATTTGATTCCGTATTGCCACAGGTTGTTGCACACGGAAATCTTGCCGCAAAAGCTGTCGCGCCGGCTGGTGATGAGCATCTTGTTCGGCTCGTCGGGGAAGGCGTGGACCAGCACCGGCACATCCAGCCCGGCCATGCGAAGCGTGTTGGCCACGGCGCGCTCGTCGCCGAAATTCGGCAGGCTCACCAGCACACCGTCGATTTCCTCGCGATGCTGCTTGAACAGGTCGGCGCATTTGGTCGCGTCGTTCAGGGTTTCCACCGAGCCGTACTTGCTTTCCTGGGGAGTCAGGCAGATGGTTCCGTAGCCCTCCTTTTCGAGAACGCGCAAAATCTCCTCGCGCCCGTCGCGCGCCAAAATGTCCGGAAAGAAGCCACGATTGCCTATGATAATGCCGAAGGTTGCAGGCTTGGCCATGACAACACCTCCATGAAAAGAGCGTGAAAATCTCAAATGTCCGGAATCAACCCGGGGGCAATTCTAGCACGGCGGCCCGGAAAAAAACCAAGAGACGGGACTGAAAAGATTCAAGCCTGTACTTCATTTTGAGACCATGCTGCCGCCGCCCTCAAGGGAAATCGTGCGATCACTTAGGCTGAAAAACTTGTAGCGCCAATGTCCACGCTCTGCCGATGGCCCAGCCTCAAGGCTGAATCTCCCTTCAAAATAGAGAGCGCCGTCTGGCCGGTAGATCGAGCAGTGGGCTGTTCCTGAACGGAGATCTTCGCAAGAAATGAACAGTCCGTTGGCAAAGGTGGCGTTAGAGGGAATGGGTTCAGGTCGGACAGCCTGTACGGGCGCAAGCCAGGACCCTCCGGCCAGTTCAATCTTTTCGCCGTCGAAGAATTCAAACTTCAGTTCACCGGTTTGCGCTGCGCGGTGAGACTGCTTGAGCTGGAAAAATCCGCCGCCTTCAACATCCCCCGAGGAATCGTTGTAAACAAGACAGCGATCAACGTCGTGCTTCTCGTCAACGCTACATTCAAAGAAGTTTCCGCCATCCCACCCGCCTGCCCAAACAGCCGAGATGGGCACCAAAGGTGGCCTGGCCGGCGGTTTTGGTTCGGGCTTCGGCACATGGGCAGCGGCAATCTCCTGCTTTTCTGGAAGGCCAAAACGCCAGAACATGTAAATTCCGGTTAGAGCTCCCAGAAATACAACGCCACCGACCCCGATGAGAACGGCTCGCATGACTTTCATCGGAATGGAAAGCATCGGGTCTACTCGATTCCTCTAATCGCGCTACGCCGGGCGGCGGAAGCGGTCGAGGATCTGGTAAAGAATGAGCCCCAGCGCCACATTGACCAGCAGGCCGCTGGCCACGGCGATAGGCTGAATCGGCGGTGGCGCTTCCAGCAGCGCGTGCTGAAGCGCCGTGAGGCAAAGGGTGTGGAATACCACGAACACTCCCGTCAGCAGGGTGCGCGCCGGCAGAGATTCCAGCTCAAACCGCGTGCTCGCGGACGCCACCAGATAACCCACAATCGCCTTGGTAATTCCGTCGATGCCGATGAAGCCGTGCGAAAGCGCGTCCTGAATCAGGCCGAGCACCGTGCCCAGCGCAATGCCGTAAATCTTGTCCCGTCGAATCAGCGCAAAGTAAATGGTAATGAGGAGCGGAAAGTCCATCAAGTGTGCCAGGGGCAGCTTGAGCGGCAGAAGTGCCTGAAGCAGCATCCCCAGCAGCACGGCCACGGGTAAAACGGCAGGGTGGATCTGAAAGACCGGAATGGGGCGATGAGTCGAGGTGGGCATCGCCTCTCAGATTACCAGAACCGGCGGATTCAATGGCAGGGGGATCTGCGGCAACATGTCACTGCGGCCGCGAGGGAATGTTGAGCGCCTGCTGCTCAGCCACCGGCGGCGGCTTTAAAACCACAAGCACCATTTCCAGACGATTCAAATCGACCGCGGGTTTTATCGTGATGTTTTTATAGATCATTCCATCCGTCGCGCTAATCACTGTCCCGACGGGCAAGCCCTTGGGATAAATCTGGTCGAGCCCGGAGGTCACCACAGCTTCTCCGCGCCCTACGGTCTCCTCATTCATCACATACTTCAGGTCGCAACTGCCGTTTGTCCCGCCCTTCAGAATTCCCTGCACCCGGCTTTGCGCCAGGGTCACTCCCACACCGCTCGAGGAGTCGGTAATCAGCAGCACCTGGGAACTGTGCGGGAATACGGCGAGAATCTTTCCAACCACACCCTCGGGAGTAATCACTGCCAGATCATTGCTGAGTCCGGAATCCGATCCCTTGTCGATAAAGATGGCGGTGATGGCGTTGGAATTTTCACCGGGCGCGGCATGCAGGGCATCTTCGCTTGAGGCGATCACTTCCGCCGCCGTCGTTTGAAACGCTTGCTGCGTTTTAAAGTTCAGCAGCGTCCGCAGGCGCTGGGATTCACCCGCCTGCTCGCCTAACCGCTGAATTTGCGCCTGGGCCGTAACCAGCTGAACGCGCAGCTCCTGGTTTTCCTGCTCGGCGTGCCACAAATGCCGGTAAGTCTGGTAGGAGTGCGACGAGGCCTCCATCAGCCCGCCCAGCGCACGCTCAAAGGGATCAAAGATCGCCACCGCCCAATAGCGAATCAGGGGAACGTGATTGTTGCGGGTGATTTGCAGCGACAGAACCAGAACCTGGGCGGCCACCACCGCCAGGAGAGTAAAAAATGACCGGTGCCGCCGGATGATGGCGGGCATGTTGGGACCTTCGCGCTCCAGTCCCGGGACCGGGCGTATGAAATCGACTACATTGGGATCAAACATCGAGGCTATTCTATCGCGACGCGGCGGAGCAAGTCAAAGTCCGTGAGCATTCGGCCGGTGCCTAAAACCACGGAGGCCAGGGGGTCTTCGGCGATTGAGACCGGAAGGCCGGTTTCCTCTCGAATCCGTTTGTCCAGATTCTTCAGCAAACCGCCTCCACCCGTCAGGACGATGCCGCGGTCGGAGATATCGGCGGAAAGTTCCGGCGGGGTGCGCTCCAGCGCAACCCGAATGGCGTTGAGGATGGTGGAGACGCATTCCGAAAGCGCGTCACGAATTTCCGAGTCGTCAATCGTCTGCGTTTTGGGGATGCCTTCGAGTAAATGCCGGCCCTTGATTTCCATGGTCAGGGGTTTTTCGAGGGGATACGCGGAGCCTATTTCAATCTTAATCTGCTCGGCCGTGCGTTCACCCACCAGCAGGTTGTATTTACGCTTCAGGTAGGCGGTGACGGCCTCGTCCATTTCGTTTCCGGCCACGCGCACGGAGCGGCTGTAGACGATGCCGGAGAGCGAAATCACCGCGATGTCCGTCGTCCCGCCGCCGATATCCACGATCATGCTGCCGGAAGGTTCCGTGATGGGCAGGCCGGCGCCGATGGCGGCCATCATCGCCTGCTCGACCAGAAAAACTTCGCTCGCCCGGGCGCGCATGGCGCTGTCCTGCACGGCGCGCTTTTCCACTTGGGTGATTTCCGAGGGCACGCCAATCACAATCCGCGGGTGGACGAACATGGTGCGGTTGTGCGCCTTCTTGATGAAGTGGTTGAGCATCTTTTCCGTAACCTTGAAGTCGGCGATCACGCCGTCCTTCAGCGGCCGGATGGCCACGATGTTGCCCGGCGTGCGCCCCAG
>JASIKV010000273.1 GCA_030049455.1 Terriglobia bacterium | reverse complement strand
TTGTCGAAGCAGGGGCATCGGGTTGGTGTTCTTGACAATCTCGCCCGCCGCGCGTGGGATTCAAGTTGCGGAACGGACAGTTTAACACCCATCCTCAGGCTACCCGAACGGGCTGCGCTCTGGAAAAGCCTGACCGGCCGGACCATCGAAACCTACATCGGTGACATCCGGGAATACGACCTGCTTGAGGAAGTCCTGCTTAGGTTCAACCCTGAGGCGATCGTGCATTTTGGCGAACAGCGCAGCGCGCCGTATTCCATGATTGACCGCGAGCACGCGGTGTTCACCCAAACCAACAACGTGGTAGGGACCCTGAACCTGCTGTATGCCATTCGGGAGTTCTGCCCCCAGGCACATCTTGTGAAGCTCGGCACCATGGGCGAATATGGCACGCCCAACATCGACATCGAAGAAGGCTTTATCGAGATTACCCATAATGGCCGGAAGGATATTCTACCCTTCCCCAAGCAACCCGGTTCTTTCTATCATTTGTCCAAGGTTCATGATTCTCACAACATCATGTTTGCCTGCCGAATCTGGGGGCTTCGTTCGACCGACCTTAACCAGGGTGTAGTCTACGGCGTCAAAACGGGCGAAACAGTTCTGGACGACGGCCTTGCCACACGCTTCGACTACGACGGCATTTGGGGCACGGTTCTGAACCGGTTCTGCGTTCAGGCCGCGATGGGAAAACCGCTCACCGTGTACGGACGTGGCGGCCAGACGCGCGGCTTCCTGGACATTCGCGACACGCTGCGATGTATTGAACTGGCCATCCTGAAGCCGCCCCAGCCCGGCGAATACCGCGTCTTCAACCAATTCACGGAACAATTCAGCGTTCTCGATCTTGCGAATCTGGTTGAGCAGATCGGCCGGCGCAAAGGGCTGGACGTGGCCGTTGAACATCTTCCGCCTCCGCGCGTCGAATTGGAGCAGCACTACTACAACGCGCGGCACACCCGGCTGCTGGAACTCGGACTAGTGCCGCATTGCCTCTCCGACGTGCTGCTGGAATCGATCATCGACGTGGTCGTCCGCTGGAGGCACCGGGTGCGGGAAGAAACCCTGCTCCCCCAGGTCAATTGGAAAAATACGCAAAACCCGCCCTCTTACCGCCGCGGACTGGAGTTTGCTCTCGATGAGCCTGCCGAGGGAGAGCTGCCGGCCCTGAAAGGTGCGCAAACGTAAGCTTCATGTCTTATGGGGGAATTCACCAACGGGCGTTGCAAGCGGGTTCTGATCTTAACGCTGCACCATGGATCCACGCACGTCCGCCTTTCCCGCGCGCTTGAAAAAGCTCTGCTGCAAGTGCGCCCCGACCTTCAAGTGGAAGTCATCGATGCCCTGGCGCATTGCCAGGCGTGGTTCCGCGCGTATTACAATTCCTACGAGATTCCGCTGAAATACTGGCCAGGGCTGTGGGCTTTCATTGAGGGCCAGCAGTTTGACGGCGATACCACCGGGCCGTGGTGGCTTTACCGGCTTGGGGCGCGTCCGCTTTTTCACTTCATCAACCGTTTCGCGCCCGATGTGGTGGCCGCCACGGAAGTCGGCCTGGGTGAAATGGCCATTATTCATAAGCGCCAGACCGGCGCGCAATACCTGCTGGTGGGAATTGAGACGTTTGCCTTCGAGCGGCCCTGGGCTAAGCCGGAGGTGGATCTTTACGTATCTTTTCCCGGAGAAGTGGCAGCGCAACTGCGCAGCCTGGGCGTGCAGGAGAAAAAGATCCTGGAGTGCGGTGTCCCCGTGGACCCGGTGTTCGGAGTGTGTGCCGACCGAGCCTCCGTGCGCAAGCGCCTGGGGTTGAAGGATGATCTTCCCGTGCTGCTGATTAATTTCGGGGGCTCGGGGAAAAGGAAACCACGCGAAGTGGTGTCAGAGCTTCGCAAGGTTCAGGAACCCTTTCAGGCGGTGTTCATCGCCCGGCGCGATGAGGAGCTGCGCAGGACATTGGAGCAGCTTACCGCCGAACTTGCTCACGCACGGATACTGAGCTGGGTGGATAACATGCACGAATGGATGGCCGCAGCGGATATGCTCGTCAGCCGCGCGGGCGGCGGCATCCTGGCCGAATCCCTGAATTGCGGATTGCCCATCCTGGTGTTTGACGCTCCCCCCGGTAATGAACGCCGATTCTGCCGGCTGATTGAGGACTGCTGGCACACCGGATATTCCGTGGAACGCCCCGGTGAGCTTTCAGGGCGCATCGAGCACCTGCTGCGCGAGAAAAAAGAGCTCGAGCAGCTCCGGGCCAACGCGCGGCAGCGCTCTTATCCGGATGCCTCCCGCGTCGCAGCCGAGGCGATTCTCGACATGCGGGAGAAAGCCGGGGCCGCGTGACGAGCTCCGGATTGCGCGCGAGCAATCACTCCTTCGCCCGCTTAAAGTAGAAGAATGCGTAGGGAGGATTTATTTGAACAGCCACCAGCTCCCAACCCTCTTCCCCCAGGCCGCTGAGTTGGTCCTGTACCGAGGGGATTAGATTTGATTACGCTAATCTTACACTCCCACTACCCACCACGGCACGCTCGGAGTCGGCCACGTGACGAGAAAAATCGAGAAGGTTGCGTGGCTCGCG
>JASIKV010000272.1 GCA_030049455.1 Terriglobia bacterium | reverse complement strand
TCCACACTCGCATCCTGACAGGAGTCGAGACGCCGCCACGGCAATCGAGTCAAAAGCCCCCTGGGCTTGCTCTCATCCGTTACGAATCGTTCAACCACGTCCGCCTGGTCGGGAGGCAGGTTGTGAGTATCCACGCAATAGGTGCGGACCTTCCCGAACGCGCCGGCGTTCATGATGTATCCCTGAAGCTTCTTGCTCTGGGCAAACGAAATTGCGGGGAGAAGCAGCGCCATGATCCAAAGCCAACACTTCATGAAAGCCCGCCTCCCATGGGCAAATGTTACTCCACGGGCGCGGCCCGGCTCAAGCTCCCCGTCTTGGTGCGGGGGTTCCTCCGATATGCGTAGACTCCGCACGGCCAAATAGCCACTCAGAACATGTTATAGTCCGGTGGTCATTTCCGGAGGGGGATGATTGGAGCTCAATAACACCGCTCGCGCACGCACCTATGCAGGCCTGTTCCTGGTCACACTGGCCACGCTGATGGAGGAGATCCTCCTGACGCGCATCTTCAGCGTGATGATGTGGCACCACTTCATATTTCTGGCGCTTTCGGTGGCGATGTTCGGGCTGACGGCGGGCGGGTTGCTGGTTTACCTTGCACCGGGCGGCCTGACGGAAGCTGAAGTGGTGAAAAGCCTCCATGTGGGCGCGTGGATATTGGCGGCAGTGACGGTGGTGGGCGCAGCGCTATTCCTCTGGCACCACCTCTTTTACGCCGCAGCCTGCCTGGGGCTTTTTGGATTGGGGCTCGGCGCATTGGTGGCTTACCTGGCGCCGCAGTTCGTCCAGCCCGGGGAAGTGGAGAAGCATCTCTCCGCCGCCGCGTTGGGTTTCGCGGTAATGACGGTGGTCAGCTTTGTAGTGTATCTCGCGATTCCCCCGGTTTTCTACATAACATCCACCAGCATTCTGGGCCTGCTGACCATCCTGGGGGTAGTCTCCGTTCCCTTTATTTTCAGTGGAATTGCGGTTTGCCTGGCCTTAACGCGGTTCCCCCGGCAAGTGAGCCAGTTGTATGCCGCCGACTTGGCGGGCGCAGCGTCCGGGTGCCTGCTGGTGGTCTACTCCCTGCGCTTCATTGATGCCCCCTCCGCCGTCATTTTGTCTGGGGCGCTGGCGGGGCTGGGAGCGTTCCTGTTCGCTGCTGATTCCTGGCTGCGCAGACGCGCGGTCCTCTGCACCGTTCTGATCGCGGCATTGGGTGCGGGCAACGCTCTGCTGGCAAGCCGCTCCAAATCACTGCTGGAGCTCAAGTGGATGTACGGCGATTCCACCGAGCCTGTGATTTACGAGAGATGGAACTCATTCTCCCGCGTGGTAGTTTCGGGCGACCCGGCTCTCTCCAGCCATCCCTTTGCCTGGGGGCTGAGTCCCTCGTTCCAAGTCCACACATTTGTCCGGCAGCTTTCCGTGCGCATCGATGCCGGCGCATTTACGGTGATGACCCATTACGATGGCGACTTTCAGGTCCTTGATTACCTGAAATACGACGTCACCAACCTGGCGCATTACTTCCGGCCGGATTCCAAAGTGGTGGTGATTGGCGCCGGAGGGGGCAGAGACGTGCTCTCCGCCCTGGCCTTCGGCCAGAAGTCTGTGACCGCAATCGAAATGAATCAGAGCGTCCTGAACGCTTTGAATCACACTTTTGGGAATTTCTCCGGACATCTGGATGGCGATTCGCGCGTGAGGTTCGTGAACGATGAAGCGCGAAGTTACATCGCCCGCATGCCGGAGCGGGCGGATATTATCGAGGCTTCCCTGGTGGACACCTGGGCGGCCACACTGGCCGGCGCCTTCGCCCTGTCGGAAAACTCAATCTATACCGCCGAGGCTTGGCGAACGTTTCTGAACCATCTGACGCCCCGCGGGCTCTTGACCTTCTCCCGCTGGTACGACCCGAAATATCCGGCGGAAACCTTCCGCCTGGTTTCCCTCGCCACGACCGCCTTAGCCCAAACCGGCGTGAAAGATTGCCGGGGCCACATCATGCTGATCAAGAGCGGTTTCTATCAGCCCGATCCGGATGGTCCAGGAGGAGTGTCGACCATTCTGGTCAGCCGGGAGGCATTTTCGCCTGATGACCTTGAGCTGCTGAAGAATCTGACGCACCAGATGCAATTCAAAATCCTGTTGAGTCCCCAGGAAGCCGCCGACCCCGTTTACGCCCGGCTTGCCACGGACGACGGTTTGCAGGAGTATGTGAACACTTTGCCGGGGAGAATCGGCGCACCCACCGACGACAGCCCTTTTTTCCTCTGCGATTTTAGCGTTCGCGACATTTTTCTGACCATGCTGGGGATGGATAAGTCCCGCATTCGCCACACGGCATTTGAAGGGACGCTGGGCGTGGTGTCGGTGGCCATCATATTTCTGACCGTGCTTTGCTTTGTGGTTCCCTGGCTGCTGAAGGGGCCGGAAACCTGGGTGTCAGGGTCACTGCCCATGTTCTTCTTTTTTGCCGCCCTGGGGCTGGGCTTTATGCTCGTGGAAGTATCGCAATTGCAGAGGCTCATGATCTTTCTGGGCCATCCGACCTATTCACTTTCCACGGTGCTGTTCACACTGCTGCTTTCGAGCGGCTTGGGCAGCTACTCGACGGGCTCCGTCAAGCCAGCCGAACCCCAGCACGGGCCGCTTGCGCGCTTGCTGGCGCTGCTCGCCGTGCTGGCGGCCTACGGATCGCTCACCCCCAGAGTATTTGCGGCGTTCACCGCGGCCGCCACTCCCACGCGGATTGCCGTGGCCGCGGGTGTCCTGTTTCCCCTGGGATTTTTTATGGGAATGGCATTTCCCCTGGGAATGAAGGCCGCCACACAGCGCTTCGACTCGCTCACGCCGTGGCTATGGGGCTTGAACGGAGCCACGTCGGTATTGGCCTCGCTGGTGGCTTTCCTCATCGTCCTGGGATCGGGAGAGTCGGCGACGTTTTGGACAGGTTTCGCGTGCTACGCCGTGGCCTTCGTCAGCTACCTCTGGACGGTCCGCGGGCAGCGCCCCGCTTCAGCATGAGTTTGTTTTCAGTCCGCGCCGCAACGGGCGATTGCGTTCACGATATCGTGCTGCCCGGCCTGACGTTCATTCCATCGTCGCCGACCCGCTTTTCATCAACCCCGAGCATGGCGGCTTCACACTGAAGCCAGGTTCCCCCGCCGCGAGAATCGGTTTCCAGCCCACCGGCCTGAGTCAAGCTGGCCGCAGGCGCGAGTGAGCCCTTGACCCGCTCAAGGCCAATCTGATTTCGCCGATATAAACCATCAGAGGAGTACGGGCGTGCCGGACTTTTAGGAAAAGGGGAGATAACCCGGTGTTTGCAATCATCGGAATCGTTGTGGTGTTCGGGGCCGTGGTGAGCGGCTACCTGATGGAGCATGGGAAGATGCTGGTCCTTCTTCAGCCCGCCGAATTGATCATCATCGGCGGGGCGGGCATTGGCACGCTGCTGATCGCCAATCCCCTGCACCTCCTGAAGCGCATCGCCACGGGCCTGCCTGGAATCATCAAGGAGTCGCGGTACAACAAGGGAATGTATCTCGATTCGCTGAAGATGATGTTTGAGCTTTTCGGCCGCGCCCGCCGTGATGGGCTGGTGGCGCTCGAAAGCGACACAGACAATCCGGCCAAAAGCGCCATCTTCACGAAGTATCCTGCGTTTCTGAACGATCATCACCTTTTGCACTTTGTGTGCGACACCTTGCGCCTGGTGGCGAGCAATGCGGTCGAGGCATTCGAGCTCGACCAGATGGTGGAGCTGGACATGGACGTCCATCACCACGATGCGACGCAGCCGGCGGCGGCGCTCACCACCATGGCGGACTCGCTGCCCGGCCTGGGAATCGTTGCGGCGGTCCTGGGAGTGGTCATCACCATGGGCGCGCTGGGCGGGCCGCCGGAATTGATCGGTCACAAGGTCGCCGCCGCATTGGTCGGGACGTTTCTGGGCATTCTGCTCTGTTACGGGCTGATCGGTCCGCTGGCCGCGAAACTGGCCAAAGCCGCCGACGATGAACACGCCTACCTGCACGTCCTGCGCGTCGCCATGGCCTCCTTCATTAAAGGGACCGCGCCCATCATCGCCGTGGAAGTCGCGCGCCGCGCCATACCCGGCCACGTGCGCCCCACCTTTCATGAACTCGAAGGCTTTTGCCGGGGCAAGGAAGGCGCCGAGGCGCCGAAGGCGGAGGCGGCAGCGTAAAACATGGCGGAAGCAGCTCCAAAACCCATTTACATCATCAAGAAGAAGGTGAGCCACGGCGGGCACCACGGCGGCGCGTGGAAAGTCGCCTACGCCGATTTCGTGACCGCGATGATGGCGCTCTTTATCGTGCTATGGCTGATGAACACCAGCAAGCCCATCAAGGAAGCCGTGGCCGGTTACTTCAACGATCCCACCGGCACCTCCAATCACCTGGGCGGCAACGGCAAGGGTCCGGCGCAGGGAGCGGGGCAAGGCGCGGAGGACAGTCTGACGGTTTCCAAAGATGACATGGCAAAGCTGAAGGACCAGCTCCAGGACGCCATTCAGAAAGTTGAATCTCTCAAAAAGCTGAATAATCAGATTGAAATGACGGTGACGGGCGAAGGCTTGCGCATCGAGCTGATGGAGTCAGAGAAGGGAACGTTCTTCGACAGCGGAAACCCCGATGTGAATGAGAGCGGCAAGGACACGCTTATCGCTCTGGCGAAGGAACTCGGCAAGGTTCCCAACAAGATCTCGATTGAGGGACACACGGACTCAATTCCCCTTGTCCGCCACGGGGGTGAATACGGCAATTGGGAGCTTTCCGTCGACCGGGCCAACGCCGCCCGCCGCCTGATGCAGGAAAATGGCCTGCGCCCCGACCAGGTGACGCAGGTGCGCGGATTCGCGGATCAGCGCCTGCGCAAACCTGACGCGCCTCGCGACCCCTCGAATCGCCGAATATCCGTCATCGTCCAGTACATGCAGGTGGATGCGGCAGACTCCAAGCCTTCCGCTCCGGACGCTCCCCCGCCAACGGATCGTCATCAATAATCCGCCGTCAGCTCCCGGTCGGAACCGGGCAATCTCTCTGATAGCTGATTACTGACGACTGCGGGCGCCTATCGTACCGAGAACTTCCAAACTGTGGTGGAATGAAATGTCTGCCCGGGTCGAAGGATCGCCAAGGGGAATTCCGGCTTATTGGGCGAATCGGGGTAATGCTGCGTCTCCAGGCAAAACGCGTCGCGCCGGTTGTAGACGTGCCCGTGCTTGCCCGTCACTCCGCTCAGGAAATTGCCGGTGTAAAACTGCACCCCCGGCTCAGTGGTATCGACTTCCAGAACCCGCCCGCTTCTTGGATCATAAGCGCGCGCCGCGAGCGCCAGCCCCGGCCCATTGCGGTTGATCACAAAGTTGTGGTCATAGCCGTGGCCGAGCGCCAATTGCTCGTAATTGTCCTCGATGCGCGCCCCGATGGCGGTGGGTTTGGTAAAGTCGAGCGGAGTGCCCGCGACGCCGGCGATTTTACCCGTGGGGATCAGAGTGGAGTCCACCGGCGTGAAGTGCTCGGCGTTGATCATCATTTCCGTACCCAAAATGTTGCCGCTTCCTTCGCCGTCCAAATTGAAATAGGTGTGGTTGGTCAGGTTGATGGGCGTAGCCTTGTCGGCGGTGGCCTGGTAATCGATATGGAATTCGTCCCGATCATTCAGCGTGTAAGTGACGGTCACGTGTACGGTGCCGGGATATCCCTCTTCTCCGTCGGCGCTGGTATATTTCAGAATGACTCCGGCGGTGTCGCCTTTCTCAAACGATTCGGCGAGCCACAAAACCTTGTCAAAGCCTTTCATGCCGCCGTGCAAGGCGTTCGGGCCGTCGTTGGCGGCCAACTTGTAGACTTTGCCTTCCAGTGTGAATCGCGCGCCGCCGATGCGATTCGCGTACCGCCCCACGATCGCGCCGAAATAGGGATTCTTGGAAAGATAGGGCGCGAGGGTGTCAAACCCCAGCACGACATCCGCTGAGTGCCCGGCCTTGTCGGGCGTCTTCACTGAAACAATGATGCCGCCGTAGTTCATCAGGCGGACTTCCATGCCGTGCGAGTTGGTGAGCGTGAAGAGCTCAACCGCCTTCCCATCCGGGGTATTTCCGAAAACCTCTTTCTTGACCATAGGCGCTCCCTGGGCGGAAGATGCCGCTCCGAAGCCTGCGCAAATCAGCATCAAAGTCCAGCAGAAGAGGCACTGCTGAACCCTGCGGCGAGCCATTCGCCCGCTGCGCAGGCTCGATGAAGTGTGTTGGCGGAGATATTCGGTCATTTTCCGGGCACGGTCCAAATTCCGAGCCGAAGGGCATTCTGAGCGCAGTGCCGGTTTGAGTCAAGTGCAGATTAAGAGCCGGAGGAAAATCTGATTCTTGGTTGGGGTTAATACTATCCAGCCCTCACGCGGGGTCGGCATTGTGAAAATAGAAGAGCACGATGACCGAATCGGCATCGCGAAGCGGACAATAAGTCGGGTCCTGATGCCAATCGACCACGGAACCCAGTTGCGGGGGCTTCATGTTGATCTTGCAAAGGTGGATAGAGGCTTGGCGCGATAAAACGATCGTGACTCGAGCTTTCAACCCGTGCACATACCCATGTTGGCCATGCCACGACGCCCCCGTTGAGGTTGAATAGCATGACCGCTCGCTTTCCTTAATGGCAAGCACGAAGGGACACCCCAAATCGGCACAGCCGGCGCGTAGTACCGTCCCGTCGAGGATCTTCTCCAGATTCCAGTCACTAGTCTCAGCTTATTCGGAATCGACAGAGATAGGAAGATGACCAAAGGGAATGGGGTCGCGCCGCTACA
>JASIKV010000271.1 GCA_030049455.1 Terriglobia bacterium | reverse complement strand
CTTTGCCAGCGCGTCAAATTCAGCGTGAGCACCACACCGGCCAGCGGCTCACCTGTGTCCGCGCGATAAACGTGGCCAGTAATGGAACCCGTTGAGGCATTTTGGGGAGTTGCCCGTGGTGATTGTTGTCCTGGCGGAGCAACCTGGGCGATGAGGCAATGCGCGCCAAACCCGAGGATGCCGCCGAGCAGCGCGATGACGATTCCCAAGCGGAGTGAACTGGCATTCGAGTTATGCATGGTTTTTTCCAATGGGCGAAGCTTTCCCAGTACGTCGCCCTCAATCTGCGTTGCGAGAATGGAATTGTTTCCACCTGGGAAACCAGAGGGTCGTTGCCATCGGCGAGAATACCACGTACTTTCTTGTCTCTTGGTAATCGTAATGCGCCTTATCTCTTTGAGGCAATCTGCGCAGCCACGTGTATCACTGGCGGAGATTCTTCAAAACAGGTGGTTGAGGCGGCTGCACATTATCCTTCTTTCCGCACGGCTCGTAGTTGTACCCACTGCCTTCATGGGATTTGAGGCAATAGGTCTTCGATGACCAGGAATCCGAATTCTCGCCGGTTTTGTTATCGTCATATTCCGTAATCTGTGACCAGTCGGGGGTAATGGTGAAGTCTTGCGATTGAAGAGGCATGCCATTGATGACGTTTCCGAGGGCAATAGCCGTATGAAGGTCCAAATCTTTGTTGAGATCAAGTATTCGTAAATCAGTCTCGGGGTCGGCATCACCCGCGCCGGGACCCCATCCCACCGCCCCGACTTCGGGTCCGACCTTGATGAGTAGGTGGCCGTCGGGCATCTTTTTGTAATCAAGCCCCTCTTCGCTGATGACCTCATCGGAATAGCTTTTGGTTTGACCTCCCTTGGCGAAGGCGAGGATTGGACCACACACCCACAGGCCGTTGTCTTTCCCAGGACCGAGGCGGAAAAAGCGGGAAAAATAGTGGGACGCCATCACATCCGGCGACAACCCGCCTGGCTCCGTGTCACCCCACTCATGCTCGTCTTGAACGACGACCTTAAAGGTGTCCGACAGCGCATCCGGACTAGCGCGCAGGTTGGGCAGAACCCAGGTCAAATGCTGGCTCTCGGCTTCCGGGAAGCGAAGCTTGCACGGTGTCAACGGAAAGGAGAAGGGCGGATCCAATCGCAACGCATTAAACGTACCGGGCCTTCCCCACACGCGCGCGGGGGAGGACGTGGAGTAGGCGCTCATGCTCTTGCCCTGGGGCGCGGCATTGAAAATATCTACCATAACGTACAACTCGCCGGTCTCCAGGCTCGGCAGCGGAGGAAAGGCATCGAAAGGGATGAACACCAAGAAGGAATATCCCGTGGCATCGGGAAATGCTTTCGCAAGAAGTTGGGAAGCCATCTCTCCGGCGTGTGTCGTGGATTCGGGAAAAAAGTGTACTTCCAGCCCTCCCTGGGGCCTCATAATTTGCGGAGAAGGGCCGCCGTATGGAGGTTGAAGGTACCAATCGGAAATGTGCTCGAAAGCGGGCGTGGCAAATGTTTCGATTTGTTCGCTTGGCCCCACCATCCACTGACGCACAAACAGCCGCTTAAAATACTCTCGATACCGGACTTGGCTTGCGGCCCATGCCTGGCACTCTTTAAGCCCTTCCACTGACCCCAAGCTGGCAAGGTCCGGGTTATCTTTACCTCCTCCCATGCGCTCAACTTCTTGATTAATATTATCGGTCCACTCCTTACACGATGCCGCACCTTGTGGGAGCGTTACCGGTTGACCATGGTCGTTCCAGCCGATCTCCGGCAGGTCCACATCGCGCGAGGCGGCAAGCCAAATCTCGATGTGGTCCCTGGAGGGGAGCAGGTCCAGGGTCGGCGGGAAGTCGGGAGGCGGGCCATCCACCTTGCCGGCAACCCACAGTCCATAACTGGACGAAGGGTTTTGTTCCGTGCGAATCCAAATGTGGCCGTGACGCGCGCCCTCTCCGTGCGGAACCAGCGTTAGGTCTGGCGCGCTGGCGAGCTGCTCGACCACCGCTTGGAACCGTGCGAGCATCATGTCCCTAGGCTGGGGTGGCAGCTGAATTGGGCGGACAAGGATCGGCTCAGCTTGCTTCGTACCAGTGCCCGTCGTCAGGTCAGAAGTGGACGCTGTCAAGGGCTTCAAATTTTCGACATTTGCTGGCGCCTGGGCAAATGCCTTTTGGGGCGGACAAATCAATACGAGAAGGAAAACGCATCCCCGAGCGAGTCTCGAGAGAGGATGCCTGGCGGCAGATCGCGTGTACATGAGAGCAATTTCCAACTGAATTCTATCCACTATGATGTGTTTGCGTCTCAAACGTTGCTTCATTTTTCTCGGCGTTCAATAAAGCTCCCAAAATAATTTTGAACGGGTAGCCACGACACGTTTTTTGTGTCGTGGGCTTTTTCGGATCTTACCTCCGAACCCCGGAAGTACCCACGACACCCAAATCCTGTCGTGGCTACCCACTATTGTTTTTTTTCGTGTTCAACAAAGCTCCCAAAACAACTTCCAGCGAATCGAGCAGGCGCGTGTCGCCGGTTTGGATCAGGTAATTCGCCATGCGCAGCAATTGCAACTGGCGTGGGTCGTAGCTTTCTATTCCCGCTTCGGGGTGCGCTTTGCGGCGGGATTGCAGCAGGTCCATGATGCAATTCCCCGACGAGGTTATAACGCATTGCAAGGTTCCAAGTTGCGCGGATTGCTCCTGAAAGATTTCGCTGATGCGCACGTTCAAGGCATGGGCGATTTTGCGCAGCGTTTGGGGACGAGGTTCCAAATGTCGGTTTTCGATCCGCGAAAGATAGGACGGGGCAAGCCCGGTTAGCTCGCTGAGTCCCTGCTGCGATAGGCCCTTCTGGTTTCGAAGCTGGATGATGCGTGTCCCGATGCTCATGGAACCCCTCCATAATGACCAAACCTGACTAATCTTAACACAAATGTAATGAAATTCCGCCAGCAAGGCTAAATTTCTTGACACTCCTGTAAAGCAGCGTATCGTTGACCTAGGGCCGAGGATGGCGTGACATATCCGGCCTTGGAGGCACACAACACCGGAATCCTGCCGGCCCTGTCGCCAAGCGAAGCCAAGGGCGGCGCGAGACGAAGACCCCTCGAAGGGGGGCGAGCTCGCAGCTCCAGATAGAATGCGGGGCGGGCGGAAAGAGCAGACGCGGGGCGCCTGGTTGGGGAGGTGCCCGCCCTCCAAATGCCCGCAACCTGGCGGCAGGATTCCGTGAGGAAAAGATCCGGCGACGGTATCGCAAGAAAAACTGCGCAACCCAGCGCGTGCAGATTAAGTCGCCAACGAGCCCACCGACCCGTCCGGTAAAATTAGCAACCCACAATCCTACCTGAACAGCCCTGAGCCGGACGGGCCTGTCTCTTTTTCAATCAACAACCTGTTGGATTTGTCGCGCTTCAATTCCCGGTTTGCGGATACAATCGACTGCAGGCTCGGGGTATGGGCATCAGCTCCTTGAATGCTCAGGGCCGGGATGCCCGAGCTATGGCGCAATCAAACCTTTAAGCGGAGAGCTCTTCATGAAGGTCCTGGTAACCGGTGGCGCGGGATACATCGGCAGCCACACGGCCAAAGCCTTGGCGAACGCCGGGCATGAGCCCCTAGTGCTGGACAATTTCAGCTCCGGTCATCGTTGGGCCGTTAAGTGGGGTAAGCTCCTGGAATGGGACCTTGCCGCCGCGCAGATGCTCCCGCAATTCCTGGAGAAAGAGCGTGTAGAGGCAGTCCTGCACTTTGCGGCCAGCCTGCTGGTGGCCGAATCGGTGAACAACCCGCGAAAATACTATTGGAACAATGTGGTCAACACGCTCAACCTGCTTGACGCGATGCAGACTGCCGGCGTGAAGCGCATCGTCTTCTCCTCTTCGGCGGCGGTTTACGGCGACCCGAGGCAAGTTCCCATTCCGGAAAGCCATTCCAAGGAGCCGGTAAATCCCTACGGCGAGACCAAGCTGGCGATGGAGCGCGCCCTGCAATGGTATGGCCGCGCCTATGACATCAAATGGGTCGCATTGCGATATTTCAATGCCGCGGGAGCCGACGCGGAGGGCGGATTGGGCGAGAGCCACAATCCGGAGACGCACTTGGTCCCCCTCGTGGTGCTCGCGGCGCTCGGCAAGCGGCCGCCGGTTGAGATCTACGGCACCGATTACGAGACTCCCGACGGCACAGCCATCCGCGACTACATTCATGTAACGGATCTCGCCGACGCTCACGTGCGCGCGCTCGAATACCTGGCGCAAGGCGGTGAAAGCCGAGCCATGAATCTGGGCACTGGGATGGGTAATTCCGTTCGCGAGGTCATCAACGTCGTGGGCAGGGTCGCATCGTGCCCGGTCCCTTTCCGTGAGGGCCCCCGCCGCACAGGCGACCCGCCAATCCTGGTCGCCGATGCCAGCCAGGCGGGAAAAGCTCTGGGCTGGCGGCCACAACAATCTGACCTGGAGAGCATCGTCCGCAGCGCCTGGAAATGGCACAGCCAGAT
>JASIKV010000270.1 GCA_030049455.1 Terriglobia bacterium | reverse complement strand
ACCAACGTGTGGGAGGAGGTCTATAAGACGCTTCGAGAGGGAACGGATTACCCCATCACGGTCGAGCAGGCCGTGCTGGGGCTGAGGGTTATCGATGAAGTGAAAAGGATGGCACCGTTCATTGACATGCGGCACGAGTGACACGGTACTTCCAGAGGGAGACTCAACGATGAAGATTTCGATTTTTGCATTCGCGGCATTAATGACCGCGGGCTTGATGGCGGCGGGCGACAGCGGGCGGCCCGTCACGTTCGTCGGCCACGAACTGGTTATGGCGGCGCTCGGCGGGAAGAGCCATAGCGAGACGTTAGTGAAGGCTACGGATTTATTGGTGATGGGTGCGTACCGCGCGCAAAACGGGCAGGTGGAAGTCCACGACAAAGAAACCGACGTGTTTTACATTGTCGAGGGTGAGGCGACGCTCATTACCGGAGGCAAGATGCTGGGAGGCAAGGTAACATCCCCCGGCCAATGGCGGGGAACCAGCATCGAGGGTGGCGAGGCACATCACATGGAGAAGGGTGACGTGATGGTAATCCCCGCGGGTATTCCCCACTGGTTCAAGAGCGTCCCTCACACCGTCAGCTATTTTGTCGTGAAGGTGCTGAAGCCCTGACAAACCGAAGCACACATTGGGAAGGTCGCAAACGATGAGTCTGACACCGCCATATCGCGTTGTGCACGGGTGGCCGATTCTGCCCGAAGGCTACGTTCTCGGGCAGGTGTGCGGTGTGGGAGTGGATTCGCACGAGCACGTTTTCGTTTTTCACCGCGCGGACCACGCAGGCGACAAGCAGGGCGCGCTGATTGAGTCGCCGGTGGTGATGTGTTTTGACGGCGCAACGGGTCAGCTTCTGGATTCCTGGGGTGCAGGCGCATTTCGAATGCCGCACGGCCTGCGCGTGGATGACCGGGACAACATCTGGCTGACCGATTTGGAGCACCACCAGGTTTTCAAGTGCAGCCACGATGGAACGGTCCGCATGTCCGTGGGAGTCGCCGGAGTGCCCGGTTGGGACCACCTGCACTTCAACAAACCCACCGATGTGGCTGTGGCGCGCGACGGGTCTTTTTACGTCAGTGACGGTTACGGCAATCGCCGCATCGCGAAATTCTCGCCGCAAGGTGAGTTTCAGCTCGAATGGGGCAGGGCAGGGGACAAGCCCGGCGAATTCAACGAAGTCCATAATCTTGTTCTCGATCGCGAGGGTCGCGTCTACGTTGCAGACCGGGTGAACCGCTGTATTCAAGTGTTCACCGGAGAGGGCAAATTCCTTGCGGAATGGAAAAGTGAGGCCCTTGGATGCCCGTGGGCGCTGGCCTTCGGGCCGGATGGATTTCTCTACATGGTGGACGGTGGGGATCAGACGCCCCAGTTGCCCGGGCGGGCCCGATTGATGCGCCTGGACCTGGAAGGGAAAATCCTCGAACAGTGGTCATCTTTTGGGAACTACGATGGTCAGTTGTATTACGGGCACGACGTTGCGGTTGGGAAGAACGGTGATGTCTACGTTGGAGACGTGAACCACGGCATGCGCGTGCAAAAATTCTCGAGAAGTGAACAGGAGTTTCTGTTCTTGTCCCGCCCAGGTTAGGGGGAAAAGCCCCCGTCTCATCGCCGCGCCGCAATGCGGCGAGTCAAGACCTGGGTTTGGTCCGGAATCGCCCCACTATTTGGTCCCTTCGTAGCGCTTGCGATATTCTTCGTACAGCCGCAGATGCCTATTGTCGGTGGAAGTCAGCTTTCCATCGATAAACAGATACTTTACCTGGGTGGGGATTGCGAGCGGATCACCGTCCGTGACGATGAGGTCCGCCATCTTGCCCTGCTCGATGGTTCCGAGTTCATCGGCGAGGCCGAAAATTTGCGCGGGATAAAGCGTCACAGCCTTTAAGGCATCATCATACGGCAACCCATAGGGAACGCAATTCGCAGCCTGGTAGGGCAGTCGCCGGGAGAACGAGGCATTGAAGCTGGCAAAGGCAATCTTGATTCCGGCCGCGTTCAACTGACCGGCCGTCACGTAGGACTGATCGTAGGATGCGTCCTCGTCCCTGGGCAATTCCTGCGTCCGCCCGAGAATTACGGGGATGTGATTGGCTGCGAGCAGGTCCTTCACTTTGTAGGACTCCGCGCCGCCGGCCAGAATCATTTTCACCTTCTGCTTGGTGCAAAACTCGACGGCGCTTCGAATCTCGCTCTTGCCTTCTGCGACCACGAGCAGGGGCAACTTTCCCTCCACAACGGGGACAAGCGCTTCGAGCTTCAGATCCCGATCGTAATTCTCCATCGAACCTTTCTCCATCACCTGCGCGTAATGCCGGGCGCGATCAAGCAAATCGCCCAATTCGTCGATGTGCTTGTCGTATTCCTGCTTAACTTCGGCGAAGGGACGCTGGCGGGGGCTGAAGGTTGAGATGTCAAAGGTACGGGTCTGAAGCGTCGGCCAATCGACGACCATGGCAACTGACTTTCGGATGAGCATGTCATCGATGGTCCAGCCGGCGAGATTGATGGCGGAAGCCTGTCCGGCAATCACCTCGCCGCCCCCGCGGAACCCGCCCCCGCCCGATGGCGCGGCAATCGCGTGGGTGATGCCGTTGGCGCGCGCTACGGGAATCAATTCGCTTGCGGGGTGCACAGCCGTCATGGCGATGAGCTGCGGATTGTAAGTTCCGATTTCCGTCGTATCCACGGTGGCATTCACGGCCTCGACTTCGGTCAATCCCAGGTCCGACTCGGCGTCGAAGAGGCCGGGATAAACCTCCAGGCCTTTGGCCTCGATCACCTGTGCATCCGAAGGAATACGGACGCTCGCGCCCACGGCGGCAATCTTGCCGTTTTGAATCACCACCGTTCCGTGCTCGATGGGCGGACCGGCAAGGGTCACAATCTTGGCATCGCGGATCGCGTAGGTCTGCGTTGGGCTTGGTGCGCCGCCACCGCTCAGAGCTTCAGCGCGAAACAACGGCGCAATGGCCAGCGCAGCGACCGCCGTGCAGGCTAGAGTTTGAAGTGTTTTATTCATCGGCATCCTCACGACTGCTGGAAACTCGAGATTCGAACCTGGAGTCTCATCCGTCCCTCTTGTCCATGACTACGGTGTTCATTGCACAGATCGGTGCACTCTGTGGAAATTAGTTTTCTTGAGCCCCCGAATCAGGGTTCGGCGGCGCGCCGCCCCCGGGCCGCCGTCCGCCGCCGCGGGGTCCGCCCGTGCGGTTTCCCGCCTGGGCTGCTCGCCGCTCTTTGTCCTCCAGGGATTTCTTTTCCTTTTCCAAATCAACGCGCTGGGCGATGTCTTGCGCGCGATCGAAATACACCTGGCCGTCGATCAGCACTTTCTGCGCCACCGAATACACACTGAGCGGATCCTTGTCGTAGATCGCGATGTCGGCGTCTTTGCCGGCTTCGAGCGATCCCACGCGATTCGAGATGTGCAACTGAATGGCGGGGTTGATGGTCACAAGATCCAGCGCCTGGTCATGCGTCAGCCCGCCCCACTTCATGGTCTTGGCGGCTTCCTGGTTCAGGTGGGTGGCTTCCGAAGCGTCGTCGGAATTGATGGAAACCACGACGCCGCGTTCGGTCATCAGGGCGGCGTTATAGGGAATGGCGTCAAAAGCTTCCATTTTATAAGCCCACCAGTCGGAGAACGTTGACCCGCCCGCGCCGGAGGCCTTGATCTCATCCGCGATTTTGTACCCTTCCAGAACGTGCTGGAAAGTTGCGACTTTGAAGTGAAACTCGTCAGCCACACGGATCATCTGCCGGATTTCATCGGCCCGATAACAGTGGATGTGCACCAGCCGCTTGCCCTCCAGCACCTCAACCAGCGGCTCGAGCTTCAGATCGCGTCGCGGCGGGATCAGGTATTGTTCGCCCGCGGCTTTGCGGCGGTCGTATTCGTCCCAAGATTTTTTGTAATCTACCGCTTCCGCAAAGGCTTCCTGAATCGTATCCGTCACGCCCATGCGTGTAGCCGGATAACGGCGGAAACCGCCGCCACCCCCGCCTCCGCCGTTCGACCGCTTGGGGTTTTCGCCGAGGGCGAACTTGATTCCGGGAAGTGCGCCTTCGAAGGGCAAATCCTTGGCAGGCTTGCCCCAGCGCAGCTTAATGACCTCAGTTTGCCCGCCGATGGAATTGGCGCTGCCGTGGAGGACGTTGGCTTCCGTCACACCACCCGCCAGGTCGCGATAAATGTTAATGTCGTCGGGGTTCAGCACGTCGGCGATGTTGGCCATGGATGACACGCTTACGCTGCCTTCGTTCACGCCGCCGGAAATGGCGATGTGCGAATGGCAGTCGATGATGCCCGGCATTACGAACTGCCCTGTGGCGTCGATTACCTTGGCGCCGTCGGGCGCCTTCAGGTTCTTGCCCACTTCGGCAATCTTGCCGTCGCGAATCAGCACGTCGCCGTGT
>JASIKV010000269.1 GCA_030049455.1 Terriglobia bacterium | reverse complement strand
GGCGCGAGCGCTGCCGGCTGCGCCCATGAAAAACCTGAGCTGGATTATTTTACAGCCGTGCTGGCGGCGGCTTTGCGTGAGGCGGCTGAAAGCGGGGTCTTGCAAGCAGCAGATTTGAGCGGGCGATGCTACAGCCGGCTCCTCAAACGGCAGCGTCTTGACGGAAGTTTCGCCTATTCAACGGGCGACTACGGATTTCTGCGGGATGGCCGCTCCTATCCGCGGCCGCAGGTCATGACGCTGTTTCACCTGCTTTACGCAGTCGGCGGGAAAGGAAATACCGACAAAGGCAGTTTGGGGCTTTGGTGAAATCTAAGTTAGGGTGTTCGCATGTCCACTGAGCGACCCGCCGTTTGCATCATCGTCGAGAATCTTCCTCTGCCCATCGACCGGCGGGTAATGCAGGAAGCTCGCGCCTTGCGAGACGCGGGCTATCGTGTCTCCGTCATTTGCCCAAAAGGCTCGGGATTCGTCAAGGGCCGCGAGACTCTCGAGGGCATTGAGGTTTACCGTCACTGGCTCTGGGAAGCCTCGGGACCGCTCGGCTATCCCCTGGAATATTCCATCGCACTGGCCGGTCAATTTCTGCTGGCGCTGCGCATTTATGCGCGAACGCGCTTTCGAATCATTCAGGCGTGCAACCCCCCTGACACCATCTTCCTGGTCGGACTTTTCTTCAAGCTTTTCGGCGTCCGGTTCATCTTCGATCACCACGACCTGAATCCGGAGCTCTACGAAGCAAAGTTTCAGAAGCGGGACTGGGGATACAAACTGGTTTGCTGGGCCGAGCGCATGACTTTCCGGACGGCCTGCGTCTCCATTGCCACCAATGAGTCTTATCGCGAGGTCGCCTTGACGCGTGGGGGCATGACGCGCGACCGCACATTCGTGGTGCGGAGCTGCCCGGATCTGTCTCGAATCCGCATTCCTGAGCCGCGGCCTGAACTGAAAGAAGGCAGGCGCCATCTGGTGGTTTATCTCGGCGTCATGGGGCATCAGGATGGGTTGGACTTGCTGCTGGAATCGATTGCCCTGCTCACCCGGCAACGGAATTGTGAAGACACATTGTTTGTCCTCATCGGATCGGGCCCGGAACTCCCCCAGCTGAAAGTCCTGGCAAGCAGGAAGGACCTGGACAGTTTGGTAAAATTTCCGGGCAGGCTCCCCGACGATGATGTTGCCGCCTACTTCAGCACTGCCGACTTTGGAGTTGCGCCGGACCGATACACAACGATGAACGACAAGTCAACCATGAACAAGATTATGGAGTACATGGCGTTCCGCCTGCCGGTTGTGCTCTACGATTTGACTGAAGGGCGCCGTTCGGCCGACGACGCCGCGCTCTATGCCAGGAACGACGACCCGGAAGACTTCGCGCAGAAAATCAAAATCCTCCTTGAAGACGACGCCTTGCGGACGCAGATGGGAGCACGCGGGCGAAAGCGCATCGAGGAAACGCTGAACTGGGGAAACGAAAGGCAGACGTACCTGCGGGCCTATGAGGCGGCTCTGGGCGATTGAGAGATGCGCTCCGTTGAATTGGGAAAAGTCTAGCTCGCGCCGCGTCCGAGCAGAACCACGGGGATTGTCCGCAGCAGAATCTTCCAGTCGAGGCCCATCGACCAGTGGTCGATGTATTCCAGGTCCAGCTCCATCCAGCGGCGAAAACTGAGCTTGCTGCGCCCTTCCAGCGCCCACAAGCACGTTAATCCGGGTTGCATGCGCAGGCGCCGCCGTTGCCAGCGCTCGTACTTCTCCACTTCCGCGGGAAGCGGCGGGCGCGGACCCACAAAGGACATGTCGCCTTTGATGATGTTCACCAGTTGCGGAAGCTCATCCAGGCTGAACTTTCGCATGAAGCGTCCGACGGGCGTGCAACGCGGATCGTTTTTGATTTTGAATACCGGCCCGTCAACTTCGTTCAGGGCCTCAAGCTCTTCGCGAATCAAGTCGGCATCCGCGCGCATCGATCTGAATTTGTAGAGAGTAAATTTTCGCGCCCCCAGGCCGCAACGCGTTTGCCGGAAGAGGATGGGGCCGCGAGAAGTCAGTTTCACCAGCGCAGCGAGAATCAGCAGCAGTGGCGAAAGGACTGCCAGCACAACCAGCGCCATCACAAAGTCCAGAGCGCGTTTCACCAGCAGGAATTCGTCCTCCGGCGTCGCCGAAAACGTCAGCAGGGGCTTTGTGCCCAGGCGCTCAAGATACACGTTGGAGACGGTCTGAGGAAAAAAACTCAGCAGCACCCGCGTTTTGACTCCCTCTTCCTCACAGACAAGAAAGGTGTCGCCAAGCTTTTCAAGCTCCTCTTGCGCCACGATAAAAATCACTTCATCAATCACCTGCTCGCGCAGTAGTTCGGGAAGTTCCCGAAGGGCAAATGAAGGATACGACTTGGAAAGCCCTTCCACTCGAGGGACCGCGCTTGCTGATTCGACTCCGGTGTGGATGAATCCGAAAAGGCGCATGCCACGCGTTTCATTGGTCTCCAGCGTGCGGGCGATGTCCGCCATTTCCGGTCCCCCGCCCACTAACAGAAAGTTGCGCAGACCTGAAACGCTTCTGCGCAAGGGTGCGGCAAAGGCTCTGGCCACCAGACGAAAGCTGATCATCAGGAACAAGTCAACAAGCGCATAAATTCCCAGAAGCAATCGGCTGATATATTCAAATTTGATGACCGAAATGACGGCGAAAAGCAGAACCGTGGCAACCAGCCCGACCTTCAGGGGATCGGCAAACGCGCGGCGCGGATCCTCCTCGCGGATATCGCGGTAGATTCCCGCCGCAGCTCCGGCGCCTATCCATATGGCCGCAACCAGCGGTACGATCCAGCGATAATTCGCAACGGGGAAGAACTGCCGCGCCCCGGGAAAATGCGCGCGCAGGATGAGGGCCAGCCCCAGACTGGCCAGGACCAGCAGGAAATCCATGAACAAATAGAAAATACCCATCAACCGGTTATGACGCGCAAACATTGGTTGGCACCTTACCGTCGACAACAAAGCCTATCTTAGCAGAAACGATTACCCCTGCGGTGCCGCCCCACGGCAGGTCTCCGGCCAGTGTCGCAGAGGCGCCATTTATTGCCCCATGGACCAACCTCCATCCCCCGAATAACCGGCGGCGATATGGTACACTCGCGCTCCCTGGCCCTTTTTCCTCGCCTGGCTTGCGACTATGGCTCTCTTGATGATTTTGCCGTTCAAGATCTTCCTTGTCCTCGCAGTGCTTCTGGTCGCGCAGAGCACGTGGTCGCTTTACGACGGCATCCGCTTCCGCAAATGGGTGAGGAGAAGGCGAAGCACGCCAATTGGATCCTACGCCCCCTCCGCCGTCGTGTTGATTCCCTGCAAGGGATTGGCGGCGGAGTTTGATTCAAACCTCGATTGCTTTCTCCGTCAGGATTACCCCGACTATCAGCTTATCTTCACAGTGGCGAGCGCTGACGGTGCGGCTTACCTTCGCTTGAAGGAGCGCCTTGAAGCGCGGGATGCGTCGAAGGGCATCGGCAGCGCCCGCACTTTGTTGGTGGTGGCGGGCGAGCCCGATGCGAAAGGAGAAAAGGTCAACAACCTGCTGCGTGGAATCGAAAATATGGACCGCAACGCGCAAGTCCTGGTCTTTGCGGACATCGACGCAGCTCCCTCACCCCTTTGGCTGCGTGCGTTGATCGCGCCTCTGGAGAATGCTCAGGTTGCCGTGAGCACTGGATACCGCTGGTATTTACCTGGAAAAGGATTTGCCTCGCAATTGCGCGCCGCCTGGGACACTGCAATCGCCACCATGCTGGGAGACCATAACCACAATTTCGCCTGGGGAGGATCGATGGCCATCCGTACCGCAGATTTTCGAAACCTGCGGATTGCGGAGCAGTATTGGGCGCATACCGTAAGCGACGATCTTTCACTGACCCGCGCCGTCCGCGATGCAGGCGGAAACATTGCTTTTGAGCCGCGCTGCCTGGTGGCCTCCAGGGAAGAATCGAGCGTGCCGGAATTCTTCCACTGGTCAACTCGACAAATTATTCTTACGCGAATTTATTCCGGCAATTTATGGAAGTTAGGCTTTGTTGCAAGCCTTTTCAACTGCGGGACGTTTTTGCTGGGATTTGTGGTGCTGGCCTTGCCGGGCACAGCCCCGGCCCAACGCCTCGCCGTGGCAGTCGCGTTGATTGCCGTTCTTTTGCTGGGCACCGGCAAGGGCTATATCCGCACCCTTGTTGCACGCGAGCTTTTTGATAAGGAAACAGACGGAAACATTTCCTGTTACTGGCAGTTGGCGCCTCTCATTTCCTGGATCATGCTTGTGAACTTTGCGGTATCGGCGTTGACGCGGCGCATCGAGTGGAGTGGAACGGTTTACGAATTGGTGTCGCCCAACGAAGTCCGCATCCTCAGCCGCTGAGCCAGGCTTAAGCAGCTTGCGCTGACGTTTTCCGCCTGTGACTAAACCCTACCGCGGGGAGGCCGCGTGGCGTGACGGGAGATGTATCGCGCCGGAGACGATGCGCGCTTCTTCTTCGGGGGCTCAGCAGCCTCCTCAGGCACCGGCGCCTTTGCCTTGGAAGCAGCGGCAGGCGCGGCTTTCGCCAAAGCCTGGTCCGGCAGAGCTTTTTTGGGTCCGGTCTTCTTTTTCGGCGGGACCTCGGCGTTTTTGTAGGGGTGTTCGCTGTGGCAGGTCTGGCAAACCACCTTCACCACACTGCCTCCCACCATGCTAGCCACAGCGTGATTCAGCAGAAGCTTGCAGCGCGGGCAGTAATCGTCAATGACATCACCCAGGCGCAATGACGGAGGTATCATGTGCGGGCCTCAGCGTGCGCGCGATTTAACTCGACCTTTACGCGAACTGCGGCATTATATCGCGACCCCCGCCAAAACGAAATGGCATCCCGGTGGTGCAGTTTGAATTCGTAGCGGCGAGTTTACCTCGCCAAATGGCGGCGTAAAGCCGCCTCTACAGCAAACTGCACCAGTGCTCCCGCAGCGTGGTTTGACACTCCCCTGAAATGCCGCTATTCTGAAAATTAGCCATGGGCTGCGGCCTTTTCCACATGGCAGCCGAGGAATTGTTGAATGAACGGCGCCGATCGTCTCGCCGTGCAGGTAAGCGCCATGAAATTTGCCTCGAATCTACTGACAAAAACGCTTCAACATTCACTTCGATTGATTGCGGCGCCGCTGCTTCAGGCGCCCGAAGAGGCTCTGATGGGCGGCCAGGCCGTCATCGAAGGGGTGATGATGCGTTCGCCCCACTCTTATGCGGTGGCCGTGAGGCAGCCGAGCGGTTTTCTGGCCGTCACACAAGCTTATCTGGACCGCCCTTCGGAAAAACACCCGTGGCTGAAGTTTCCGATCCTCAGAGGCCTGGGCGTGCTGGGTCAGGCCATGGTGCTGGGGATCCGGGCGTTGCGATATTCGGCGGAACAGGCCCTGGAAGATCCCGAAGCGGCAGGTTCGCAAGCTGAGAAACCCAAGAAATCTTCTGATCTGAATGGATGGATGGTGGCCGCGAACGTCGCCTTCTCACTGGCCTTCTTCATTTTCCTTTACAAGCTGGTTCCGCTTTATCTTGCCACCGGAATTTCGCATCGCTACCTGCGGACGGACAATAATTTCACCCTCAATTTGCTCGACGGAACGATTCGCATCGTTTTGTTTTTGGGTTTCTTGATCCTGATTGCGCAATGGAAGGAAATTCAGCGTGTCTTCGAGTACCACGGCGCCGAACACAAGGTGGTGTGGGCATTCGAGCAGCGTGGACCGATTGACGTGGCCACGGCGCGCGCGTGCACGCGCTTTCATCCGCGCTGCGGCACCAGCTTTCTTTTGGTGGTGATGGGAATCGCCATGGTGCTGTACCTTTTTCTGCCCTTTCACACTTTCTGGCTGCGGTTCCTCGGGCGAGTCGCCCTGCTTCCCGTCATCGCAGGCGTTTCCTACGAGTTCATCCGCTTTGCCGCAAAGTCGAAGGGGCGGCTTTGGAAATGGGCGTCGCAACCCGGACTCTGGCTCCAGCGCGTCACCACTCGCGAGCCGGATGACCGGCAACTGGAAACTGCCATCAAAGCTCTGGAAACCGCCATGGCCCTCGAGCAGAATCGTGGCGGCGAATTGGTTGTAGCCTGATGACCATCGATTTTCAAAATTCGAACCTTTCGCGACGCGCGGGGGCGCAATTCGAGCTTCCGATGTTTCGCGTTTTGACCCTTGCCATCGCCGGCACACCCGACTTGTAGTCAGCCCACCCATTCCCCGCCCGGGGTTTATCCGAATTTCAAGATTCGTTTTTCGAATTCCGACTGATGCTGTCCAGGGAGTGATACGTGCATTATTTGAACAAGCTCGAAGAAATCGAAGCCAAGTATGAAGCGCTGACGGAGCAGCTCGGCAAGACCGAAGTCCTGGCGGACCCCGCCCTTTATCAAAAAACCGCCAAGTCTCGCGCTGATCTGACGGAAATTGTCGAGAAATTCCGCGAGTGGAAGTCGATCGTCAAGTCCGTCAAGGACACAAAATCGCTGGTGGAGCAATCTGCTTCCGACCTGGAAATGAAGGCCCTGGCGCATGAAGAGTTGACCGAACTCGAAAAACGCCAGGAAACGGTCGAACACGAATTGAAGATCCTGCTCCTGCCCAAGGACCCCAACGACGAAAAGAACGTGGTTCTGGAAATCCGCGCCGGGACGGGCGGCGATGAGGCCTCGCTCTTTGCCCAGGAAATCTTTCGCATGTACACCCGCTACGCCGAATCGCAGCGTTGGCGCGTTGAG